>DASPNR010000001.1 GCA_035626395.1 Candidatus Limnocylindrales bacterium
CGCGCTCACGGTGCCGCCACGAATCGCGCTCACGGTGCCGCCCCAAATCTCGCTCACGGTGCCGCCACAAATCGCGCTCACGGTGCCGCCACAAATCTCGCTCACGGTGCCGCCACGAATCGCGCTCACGGTGCCGCCACAAATCGCGTTGATAACCATCGAATGCGCCGATTCAACCTTCGCGCCGGGCGCGATGATGAACTGACCGCCGATGAGCAACTGCACGTCGCCTTCGACGATGATGGACTTGATGTAGGCGCGGAGCTTGTCGGTCACCGCGACCTTCATGTCGTCGTCGAACCACTCGGGCGTCCGTTCTTCGTCGATCCGGAGCTTGTATTCGTCGACCAAGTGGGCCTTGTCCATGGACGAGGGCGTGAACTCGACGCGGGCGAAGTAGAGGCGCGCCTTGGCGGTGTCGTTCAGCTTGTGGATGACGCAAAGCTCGGAATGGCTCTCGGTCCACGGAGACATGAGGAGCTTGAAACCGCCTTTGGCTGACTCGTCCTTGAGGACGATGGCGCTTTTGAATTGGCACATGGGGAAGCTGGGTTAGGTGTTCACCGCGCCCGGCGCGCGGCGCGGGTGAGGGTGGCGACAACGTCGACGCCCTTGGATTGGGCCTCCCGGACAACTTCCATGACCTGTCCGTCGGGCCTGCCGTGGTTGGCAAGATAGCGGGGGACGTAGTCCTCGACGGCCATCCGAACAAGCGCCCCTTCCCGCACCCCGAACCGCTTGTAAGCCTCCTCCAATAACCCCTTCGAGTTAGGCGTAATTTTGGCGCTCACAGGCACCGTAAACCCCGAGTCGTCGTTCATCGGGTCCACTAGGAATACTAGGAATCTTTAGTAGTCAATAAAAAAGTTTCCCTAGTATACGGATCGCGCGTTTTCTGATGCGCAAATGCCACGCCGAGGCGACACGGTCTACGATGACAGCATCAGCGTCAAAATCACCAAGGCGCAGCGCGCGGAGTTTATCGCCGCAGTTCAGAGGATCGGGAGTACCGAGCCACTAGTCCTTCGTGATCTGATAAACTCTTTCGTCAAAGCGGTGACGATGGGGGTTGCCCTCCGCGTCGGCCACATGGCGATTGTGCCCACTGAGGGGCTTAACGGATCTAACTCGAATCCACCCTCCGCGCCCGACGCGGAGAAGTTGAAAGAGATCGTCGACATGCTCTACGCAGAAGTTCGAGCAAGAACGGGACGCGGTCGGAAGCGCGAAGGCCGCGACCGTGATTAGAAGCGCGATACCGTCGAACCAAGCGAAGCGCGTCGGAGGGACTGATATGCTGTTTTACGAACCTAGCCAAACCGCTTCTCAGGAAGCGTGCGCCCTGGGGCTGGGGCGCAGACGAGGTTTTGGAACCCATGTCCGACCGTCAGGCTTTTCCCGATGGGGAGGCGAGGAAAAACACGGTAGGGAGAATTTACTACGACGCGTTAACACGCATCGGGTCATTTTGTGAATAACTTCGCCCCATGTTCACCGCCGCTTTGATCGTTCTGGCGCTGGTTCTGATCGGAATTTGGGTAAGACTTGGGGCTGTTCATGTCGCCCATGAACAGGGGTTGCTCGCTATCGCTGCGGAACTGCGCGCGCTTCGGGCAAAGCTGGAGCAGGCTGAGAACGCTTCTTGGGCCGCCGGGGATGACGTACGGCGGGCAGTCGAGGACGCATCGTCGAAGATTCTGAAAGCCGTGAATGCCGAACATGAGATGCGATTCGCACCTGAGCCACTTGGGCGTCCGCATCAGCGCCCGCGCGCGCCGCAGGAAGCCACTTCCCCATGAGCAACGCCATCGAGCAACGCCTCGCCGCCCTGTCGCAGCGCGAGCAACAACTGGAAACCGAGCTGCGCGACGTGCGCATTCGCCTAAGCGAGCTCCGGGCGCTGGCCGCACCGAACGGAGCGGCGCCAGTCGTAGCCCCTGCGCTCCCGGTCGCAGCTAGGTCCGCAGACGCGCCGGTCATCTATGCTCCGCGCCCGCTGGCGCCTCGAGGCGCCCTGGAGGCCGCCGTTCGCGCCGTGTTCACGAAGAACCCCGGAAAGAAGCTGTCGAATAACGAGGTGCGCCGCTTGGTTGCTGATGGCGGCTTTCCGTACCGGCTCGACGCGCAGAACGTGAGCCCAGTGCTAAAGCAGCTCACAAAAGAACGGTTTTTAAAGCGCGAGGGCAGGCACCAGTTCACGACCTACGTTCACAAGCCCTGAGTGCGACGCCGGTTTCGCGTTAGGGCCGTAACGGCTATTTCGTGGGCTTGTCTAGCGCGATTTGGGAAAGGATGTCGTTAGCCTCCACCTTGGCCCTCTCGTGAGCAGACGGCCGGGAAAGCACTTCCAGCGCGAGTCCGCGCGCCAGATGGTTCAACGACGTCGCGATGTTCTCCAGCTTCTCGTCCCGCTTCCCGTCCCGCCACATGAACCAGATGAGCACGGGGGCCAAGATACCGGCCTGCGCCATGCCCGTCCATACCGGCTCGGGGATTTGCGCGATGAATAGGATGAGGCGATCGCTCACGGCTTGTCGTCTTTCTCCCGCGGCCGCTTCTGGGTGTAGTCCTTGACTCGCGTTTCGTGGGAAAAACCCGGAAAGCTGACCTTCCACTCGGCCGCCTCGGCATTCAGCGTGGTTTCCGTGACCTTAACCCCCGTGGCCGTCGCCTCCACCACGACCCCCATGCTGGCCGTCCGGGAGTGGATTTCAGAATCCTTCAGGTTTGGAAGCCGCCTCACGCAGCCGACCGCGCACAGCGCCCCCAGCAGATTCACGACGGCAATCGTTCCTGACTTCATCGGGTTGTGAGACAAGCCAAGGGACAAGCCTTCGCTTGGCAATTACAATTTTGGTTATTGTTTGCGGGGAAACTCGGTCTGGAGGAACTGCAAAAACCCATTCGGCTCGTTCCGCGAATCCGCCTCGATGCTCATGCGCGCGAATTGTGCGAGATTATCCGGCATGCGGCGCCCGTGATTAGGCTGCGCCATGAAGCGCTGGTACGGCTGCGACAGGATCATGTTCCGCATCGGCCCCGTCGCTGCGAACATCGCCGCCGCTGCCATTCCCTGCGGGGCGCCGCTCGCCGCCGCCGTGGCCGTGCCGAAGGGCAAAAGCTGGTTCACGCCGGCCGTTGGAGTGCTCGCCGCGTCTCTCATGCTCGAGCGAAACGGCGCGCTCTGCTGCGTCTGCGCAATCGTGCGCAAGTTTCCCGTCAGTGGGCGCCCCTTGTCCAGCGAACGCCCGAGCAGCGGTGCTGACACGTTCGCGTCGCCGAGATTCAGCGCCTTCTCGATCTCGTACGCCTTAGCGATCTTTCGGCGAGATTCCTTCAACTGCCGCGCCAGGTCATCGCGGCCAATTTTCTGCGCCGCAATCTGGATTTTCTCCTCCAATTCCTCCGAAAGCGCCTCCGCCGCGACCGCCTTTTCCAAATCCTCTGGGCGCCCGTTGCGGAAGTGGGAATTGTAGTAGAGTTGCGCGTCGTGCCGGGCCTTCTTGAGGGCGTCCACATCCGCCGCGGCCTTTATCGCAAGCTCGCTCTGCTCCTGCACGTATTTCGGGTCCGAGCGCAGGATTTCGAGCTCGTGCTGGTTCGTGGCCGTGAGGGCGCTTTTCCGCTCAAGCGCGTCCAAGTCGGCCTTCGCTTTCGTGGCCATTTCGGAAATCTCCTGGTACGGCTTGGCTGCATTCGCACGCACCTGTCGCAAGGTCGCTTCGGTGAGTTGCGCCGTGACCGGGAGGCCAAGCTCCTTTTTCGCCAGGGCGTTCGTGATTTCCTGATTACGCGCTACGGCCTCCTGAGCCGTCGCCGCCTTTCCGGCAATGCTCTCAAAGAGTTTGTTGACGCGCGAGGGGTCGATCCGCGACGGAGGTACGACATACCCGGCGGCCTGCGCCTCGCGGATCGTTCGATCAACGACCGCGTTTTGCATCTCGCGAAACTCAACCGCGGCCGAACGGACGCCCTTGTCGAGTTTTGAAGCAACCGCCGTCCCAAGGACTCCTGCACCCGCGGCTGTCGCTCCTTCCGCCAGTGTCGGCATCCGCCCTTCCGAAACGAGCGTCTCCGTTGCCTTGGCGGCCACATTCCCACCGGCCTGCTTCGCCCCCTCCTTGGCCACCTGCCGCACCGAGGCGGCTGCCAGCGGGCCGCCAGGGACGGCGCCGGCGACGCCAGCACCAAGGGCCTTCCCTACGTTGAAAGGGTTCCCGCGCCGTAGTTGGCCGACCGCGTTCCCGGCGGCGCCCCCGATGAACCCACCCACCGGCACCGTGACTGGCGCGAACGGGCCGCCTGCCGCTCCCACGGCCTGCCCGACGGCCGCCCCGCCGCCCTCCAGCCCCGCGTCAACGACCGCTCCGGCCATCCGCTTCGCCGGCTCCTTCGAGTAGGGGAGGAAGTTCCGGAAAAGCATCGCCGCGCGCTCCCCCGCGCCGCCCTGAGCCCATTGCTGGCGCTGTGCCTGGATCTTCGGATCAGCCGGCGGACCAGCGACGGGACGCGCCGCCGGAGCGGCCGTCTGCGCGCGCATACGCCGAATCTCCGTCGCCAAAATCTGCGCGTCCTCCGTGTTGCCGGCGGCATCGGCCTTCACCAGCGCCGCCTCAAGCTCTTTGAGCGTGGCCATCAGCGGTATTTCTTGAGAATGTCGTCAACCGTCTTCGACTCTTCGCCCGTCTGTTTCAGGTCCGACTTCAGGAATTTGGAAATCGGGTTGTCGCGGTAGAACTGCTGATTGTCCTTCGCGGTGACCGCACGATCGCTCGCCTCGATGTCCGCGAAATACTCGCCTCTCGCGATCTCGCGCCGGGCAACCGCGTCCATGAAGTCCATGATGTAGCTTGCGCCTTTGGCCGAGTCCGTGAACTTCGCAACGGTGTTGGCCAGGAGCTCGCGTTCCGGCTGCGTGATCTGGCCTTGGCCCTTGAGGCGAGCCGCCGCCGTGACCGCCATGTCGGCATAAGCCGTCTGCAAGGTCTCCGACTTCGACGTGTCGAAGACGGGCTTGTCGCCCGGAACGAGGAAGTTGATTGCCTGCTGAAGGGCGCGAACCGTCGTTTCGCCACGGCCCTGCTTCGTGTCCTGCTCGAGCAACGCACGCGCGCGCGAGGTCTGGTCGAGCGTTTCCTGGTATTGCTGGGCCTTCCCAATGACCTCCTGAACCATCGCGGCCATGGCCTTCGACCGCTCCTCCTTGTACGCCTTTTCCGCCGCCTCTTCTGCGCTCGGGTAGGGGCGCGGGGTCTGGGAAACCGGGCCCTCGGCAAACTTCTTTCCGGTCGTGGCGTCGTACGTGACCTCGATGGGCTCGCCCCTCGGTCCGGACTGGCGAACGCGCTCAAGGACCATCGTGTCCTTCGGCTTCGCGGCCGCGATCTCCTTCTGCGCTTGAATCTGCGCCAAGGTCTCGGGGGCCGGCGCCTGCCCGGTAGCCTGCGCGAGCTGTGCCGCCTGCGCCATAAACGGGTTCTGGGCCATCTGCTGCTGCATCCGGTCCTGAACCTGCGGAGCGTAGACGCCGCGGCCGACACCCTGGCTCATCTGCTGGAACTGCCGCAGTCGCTCCAATTGCGCCTGCTGCTGCTGAGCGCGCTGGATCTCCAATTGACGCATCTGCGCCTGCTGCTGCTGCTCTTGCAGCTTGGTTTGAAGGATCGTGTTCTCCAGCGCCCCTTGCAGACGGTTGTAGCGCGCTTCGGGCGACTCCTTCGGATCGACCGAAAGGAACTGTTTAACCGACTCCTCGCCGCCGAACTTCTCCGGATTGTTCTTGATGAAGCTCTCCGTGGCCTTCGCCTTAGAGAGGAAAACGTTGTTCTGCTCGTTGCGCCTCTGCCTAGCCTCGATGAAACGGCCGATCCCGGCGCCGAGGTCACTAATCCCGCGCCCGAGCAACTGACCGCTGATGTCCTGGACTCCTGGTGCGTATGGCATGGTTTAACCCGGGACGATTCCGCCAAGCATGGACATGAACGAGCCCCAGAGGGCCGAGCGGTTGTTCCTTCCGGAAATCTTGTTCGCCTGATCCGCGTTGAAATTCGTGTTGTAGAGGTCAGACGCGTACGAATTGAACGGGTTTGTCTGGTTGTACACATTCCCCAACTGCCCGGTCGTCGCCCCGCTCGTACCGAAAATACCCGCGTTCGTGCCCTGGTTCGCCGACGTGCGGCCGAGCACGCCCTGATACGGGTCGAACGACGTGCCGGCGAAGTTCTGAAACGCCTGCTGCAAACGTTGATCCTCGAACTGGCGCCGCTGCATCTCCGCCTGATCGACGTAACCGAGGTTCGCGAACTGTTGTTGCAAGCCCTGCCGGTTGAAATCGCCGTACTGGAGGGCCTGATTATTGCGGGTGATGTCTGCCTGCTGGTTCGCGAGCGCTCCCTGTTGGTTGAGTTGGTTCGTCGCGAGCTGCGCCTGCTGGTTCGCCATTCCTGCGTTGAGACCGAGCTGGGCGTAATTGAGCCCCATCCCCTGATTGGCGAGGTCGGCCTGCAAGCCCATGCCAGCGTAGTTCTGCGCCGCGTTCGAGTAGCCAAGTGCGTTCGCGAACCCCTGCTGGCGCTGGCCGAATCCCGTCGCGTCGACCGACTGAGCGAATGCGCGCCGCTCCGCCTCGCGCTGACGCGCCACCGCATCGCGGTTCAAAACCTCCTGACCGATGGCCGCGTTGCTGTTAATGAGTCCGCGCGCCGCGAATGCCTCGCGCGCGGCCTGCGTCGCGTCGCGCGTTTCCTCCGCAGACAAACCGCGCCCGAGCTGCAATCCCTGCAACGCCTGTTGCTCGAGTGTGCGCTGGATGTCGCTTCCGGTGTAGCCCAAAGACCCCATCGCGCTCTGCAAGCCGGCGTCCGAGGTGGCCGCGCGGACATTGTTGTAGGAATTGGGCGCCCCCACCGTGGGCATCGCGAAGTTGCTCCCGACATCACGAATCTGACCGCTTTGGAGAGGTGCGAACCCCTGCTGGGCAATCCCCGCCATCTGGTTGTATGCGGCCGTCGGAGCGACGCCTTGGAGTGCCCGATCCGAGATGACGTTGCGATAACCGTAAAGCTGCGGGTTGGCGTCCTGGTAGAGCTGTTGCGCCATGCCGCCCAAATTGCGCACGTCATTGAGGTCGGCCGTTCGCTGCGCCGTGTTCGCCCGCTGGCTCTGCTCACTCGCCGCCTGCGTGAGCGCCTGATTGATGCCCATGAGGCCGCCACCTCGTTGGATTGCAGCCTGATCGAGGTAGGTGGAAGTGTTGACCGCCTGGTCAAGCCACTGTTGGCCGCCGCCCGCGCCCCAGCCGCCGGCATCTTGGTAGCCCTGCCAAAACTCGGTGTTGCGGGTCGGCTGACCCTCGGCGTTCAAGCCGAAGAACTGGCCCACGTCCACCGAGCCGAACAGGGAATTACGGAGGAGATTTAAGTCCGTGTTTACGTACTTCGGCGCCCACTCGTTGTACGCGGCCCACTGATCGGGCGCCAACGCGATCTGCGCCTGGAGGGTGTTGGCCCCTTCCGAGTAGAGGTCGCGCATCCCTTCGGGCGTGTTCATCGTTGGAAGAGAGGCCGTCTGGGGTGTTGACGCCGTGCTTCGCATCATACCCATCGCAACAGGCGGAGGAACCGTCGGAGTCTGAACCGGCGTCTGCGAAGGGACGGAGGGAGCGATGGGCGGCGGATTGAATTGCGCCGGCGGAGGTGCGACTGGAACGGAAGGTGCCGAAACGGGCGGCGGTGGCTCGGGATCTCCGTACAGTTCGGCTTGCTGCGCCGCGGTGACCGAATTGACGGGCGCGTACGACTCGGCTCCCGGCGTGGCCGAATAGCCGGAACCGAGGGTGCTTTGAACCATCCCAACGAGACCATCCGCGGTGATGTTTCCACCGTATCCGGCGTTGGTCTGATTCGCCAGGCGCACAGCCTCTTGCACCTCCGGCGGCGCGTCCGGGTCCACCTCCAAAATCTGGCGATTAACCCCTGGCGTGTTCGTCGGTACGCTCCGAAAGCGGATATAGTCGTTGATTGAGGCCATGGGTTAAGCGGCGACTGCTTTGATGAGCCCGAACGACAGAACGACCGCCTCGGAGAGATTGCCGCCCGTGTAGTTTCGGAGGGAGATTCGGAAGGAGCCGGCGGCGACAGCATCGACCGTGACTGTGTAGGAGTCGGCGGTGGCGCCGGACTTGATGTTGACGGTGACGACGTCCGTTGCCGCGACGACGCTGTTCGTCACCGTGAACCCCACGCTCGTCCCCGCGTTCAGGGCAGCGTTGTTCATCGTGATCGTGCCACAGGGCTTGTTGATCGTTACGCCTGTACTCTTGCTTGTGGCCTGCGTCACGGCGCCACCCGTGCCGGATACGTAACCGATGCCATTTGAGCTCGCCAGCATCGTGTTGGTGACCTCGGCCGTCCCAATCGTCACGGTTGGCTGTGCAATCAGATTTAGCTTGGTGAAAGTGATCGGGTCCGACGCCGACGTGAAGGTATAGCCTGGAGTGACGTTGGCCATCAGAGTACCTGAGTGAAATTGTTGCGGTCGCCGGTACGCGCTTCCCCGCCAATGCCGTTCAGCGACAGCACGCCTTGCGCGTTTTCGACCTTGTACCAGACCAGCCGGCCCTTGCGCCGGAAGATGAGCGGAATACGGTAGTCCTGCCGCATCTCCGGTAGGAACCCGCTTTGCGGCTGGATGCTTTCGCTCGGCAGCCCCGCATAATCCTTCCTGCCAGCGCGGTTGTAGTTGTCGCCGGAATTGTTGAGATTGTACATCGAATCCCCGAAAATCCACGACTGCGACCGCGAATAGGTCTGGTTCGTGATGAGCGCCGAGGACTCGGAAGCCCCGTCCACGTACGCCGTGACGGAGTAGGACGGCCGCCACGTCGAGATGTCCGCCCACATACGGCGGTTGACGCGGTTCTCGTCGGTCATGCGGTAGGCTCGCGTTGTCACCGAAGACGAAATCTCCGCTACCGTTGTCCCGGTTATGTCGTTTGAGCCTTCGTCCGTGACGAAGATTCGCCCGTCCTCCGTGATCGCATGCATGCGTTGAAGGCCGAGATAGTTCGCGACTGCCCATCCTTGGATAGACATGCCGAGGCCATCGGCGAAATTCCATTCCCCGTACCAATTCTCCGTAACGAAATTGTAGACGACTACCGCGTTGCAAACGGTCGAGTTGTCCAGCGGGATGGCCACGTAGAGCTTGTTGTCGTTGTAGCCCATCGAGACCTTGTACGCGAAATTCCAGTTCACCCGGTTGAACAGGCGCTGGATGTTCCGCGACAGGGGAAGCGTCTTGTGCTGGACCGCGTTGTTTGTCGCCGTGAGCGTGATTAGGTTGATGTTCCGGTCGCTCATGTACACGACGTCGGGCCCGACCGACACAACGGCGTTGATTCCAATGGCGCCCACCTGTCGCGTAATCTCCGTGGCGACAATGTCGCCGAGGGAGCCGTCAACACCGCTTATTGCCAGAATGCTTCGATTCTTGAAGACGAGGATCGTGGTGTCGCCAAAGGGGTAGGTAGTGACTAGGTAGTTGGAATCGCCCTTCGACAGGTTAAACGAGTTGTCGAGATTATTCCAAGTAGTGAAGTCCAGCACGTCGGATGCAGATAACGTGTCCTTGCCATCAATGGCCCAAAGACGATTCTGGCAATACAAGGCTTGGACACTCGCCGGAATCGAGCCGGTGGCCACCGTAAATGTCGTTGACCAGTCCCCATCCCAGACGAGCGGCGTCTCATTGGGCCCGCGGAATATATAGACCTTGTTATTGGCCTGAACTAACGTGGACTGTTCGGACACCTCCTCACCGGACGGGTAGTCTACCACGCGCGGAGTGCTACCGTGAGCATAGAAGAACGCTGAGTATGCACCAGCCAACGCAACATAAATGGCGCCTGGGTCGTTGGGGTCCGAGAAATTTGAGGAGGCATAGATGCCACCCGAAGATACCAGCACCTGCTGGGCAATCGTCGAGTTGCCTGAGACTCCAACAAACAATCCTTTTCCGTAGGTAATGGCTGAGCCAGACCAACTACTAGGAATTGTGCGGGTGCTCCATGTTATACCGTCCGATGACACAATGACGTGTGGGCCGTTAGAGACGGCCACAAAGATACCACTGCCGGCCCCGTAGACGACGGACACCCACGCCCGCGCGGACTCTGGATTGGCTCGTGCCGTCCATGTCACCCCATCAGGCGATGTCATGATGCGTGATCCACTGCCAGCTAAAGCGACTGCGACGAAAACGCCGTTCCCATATGCCACTGAGGTCCAATCATCGTCGGCGGCTGACGCTCTTGCGGTCCACGTGATTCCGTCGGAAGACGACATCACGCGGTTGCCGGTGCCCGTCGTGGACACAGCAACAAACACCCCGTTTCCATACGCTACCGACTTCCACCTGTTATTCGCGGCCGATGTTCGACTTGTCCACGTGATCCCATCCGGACTGGTCATCACGCCGTCGCTAGCCACCGCCTGAGCCACCGCGACGAACAGCCCATTCCCATATGTTACCGAATTCCAACTGGACCCCTCTGAGGCCGATCGGGTGGTCCATGTTATTCCGTCCGCGGAAGTCATTATCGCCGTCGCAGCGACCCCGTCGCTGTTCACGGCGACATATGTGCCCGAACCAAATGCGACAGCCACCCACGTCCCGAACATGGAGCTGGAACGAATTGTCCATGCAGTACCATCCGGAGAGGTCATCACTTGATTCGTGGTGGGACCTGGAGCGGCGTTCCTGGACACAGCAACAAAAAGGTTGTCGCCGAAGGTAACCGAACTCCACGAGTTCGACTGGGCTTGGGTTCTCAATGTCCACCCAAATGCCACAGAAGCCGTGCATACGAACCCCCCGCGCGTGACCGCATCCTGCGTGCTGAAATCGACGTTCACCGCATCCTGAACCAGACGCGGGCCCAGGTTCTCTGGCGTCGTGTACTGATCGACCCCGACAAAGCCGTCGTCGCCGTCCGCAATCGGAACGTCGTCCATCGGGCCATATGTCCGGTAACGGTCCATCAGATTACAGGCTTCGTCGCCTCCGCGAGTTTAGCCTCCAACTCCGTTATCTTCGCCTGCAAAGCGTCCCGCTCCTCAAACGCTCGCGCGAGGTTCGCGATCAAGTCGCGAACGTTGTTCTGCGCCAGCTGGGCCGTGATGTCCGCCTGCCGATGTTCGAGCGTCATCACAAGCCTCCCGCGATTTCACTACGACGGCGAATAAGCGCCGCGAGCTGCGCATCGGTCACGGTTACACCGCCTCCGACCGAAACGGTGGTTTGGGTGGCGGGCGCCGCAAGTAGATCAAAGGACACCGCCAACTCTTTAGAAGACTCCTCCGAGTCGTTTGGGTCAGCATCATTGACGTAACGCCTTTTGAAAGCGGATGTGCATGTAACGCTGACCGGATTGGTGCCACCGTTTTGGTACACCGGCACAGCTGAGAATCCAGCCATGCGATACGTAGAACGCGAGTAGGGCATTGCTGTGTGCTATTTAGCGATCCAACCTGTATTCCCTGCGCCAGACTCCTTGACGTACAGGGTGGTCGACGCACCGCCGTCCGTGCGGAGGAACAGTGAACCAACAGGAGCTGTGACCGCACCCTCCGGCGTTCCGGTTCCCGCGCGAATCTGCGTCGTTCCACTCAGGAGTAGCCGCAACGCGTGAAGTTCCGCGTAGCCTCCGTCGTCCGCTGTGATAACCTGTAGTGCAGCGCTCAGACGCTTCAGCGCCGGGAAGCTCGCGGACGTCCCGCCGAACTGAAGGCGGCTAAAGTCCGTGGCGGCGGCGTTTGAAATTCTAAGGACGCCGTCAGCCGCGGCCGACAGCCTCGTGCTTCCCGTTGTGATGTAAATGTTCCCGGCCCCTCGAACCTCGCCCGCGAAGGTCGCGTTCTGCGAGGAGTCCAAGGTGAGTGCCGTTACGCCGCCCGACTGCAAAATCAGCGACCGTCCCGAGGCGGCAGTGAGGAGGGCGTTTTGGCCAGAATCCCACGCCATGGCTCCCGTCGTGTCGGCGACGGTGACGGCGCTGTTTTGAATCAACGTGCCGGTAGTACCGTCCCAGCGTACGATCGCGTTGTCCGTCGTCGTTGACGAAGAGCTACCAACGGGCGACACTGACCCGGCCGGACGGTTGGCGTTGTTTCCTAGGACAACGGGATTGCCAGAAAGGGCCATGGGATTAGATCGCGCTTGGGCTGACTTGAATCGCCGCGTTAGTGCTCCCTTGGCGGATGAACTTCGCGGCGTTGAACCGCTCTTTCTTCCACGTCATCATCTGGCCGGCATAGAGCCGGTGCCCGTTCGTGCTCGTGGGCGCGCTCCCGTCGAAGGTCACCATCACGTCGGCGTCCTGCACGTCGAGTTCAACGGTAACGACGTAGGATTGCGTGTAGGCCGTCCCCTGAACGCCGCCCGCAGTACTGTCCACGGTGATGCGCTGGTCCGCGATCTGTGCGCCCGCATTGTCGCGCGCGGGAAGCGTGTAGAGGTTTACGATGCCACTAGGGCCGGATGCGCCTGCTGCCATGGTGATTCCTTGGGTTAGTAAATTCGGGCCTGTGAGGTGACGTGGGTCTGAACTTTCATTGGGAGAACCCAGCCCATCTGCCGCTCCTGCCGGTCAAACTCCTGGTCGAGCCGGTTGTTCGCGACCTGTTCGGCGCCTTGCGCCTTGTCCATCTGGCCGTCCGAAAGCAGCCACTCGGAGTAGACACGGTAGCAGATGAAATCGAAGAACACCGCCGGGATCTCCAGCAGCTCCCACTTGCTCGGCGTATCGTCCGGGTCTTGGCCGGCCGACGTGGCGGCGAGGCATTTGTAGTAGTTCGATTTCCCGTCGGCCGCCGTGTAGTAGATCTGGTCGCCGATCGCGTACGTATCCGTCGCGTCGAAGTCGTCGCCTTCAAACGTCGGGCACCGCTTGCGGAAGTAGAGCCACACCAGGTTCGGCATCGGCGCCACGTAGTTGACGGGCTGCACGAAACCGCCCCCGCCAAACTCCGGGATGATCTGGATGCCGCTCGGCGTGAGCTCGTATCCCTGCGGCCGCGGGTTGTTCGGCCATACGGGACTGTCGCGCCACACCTGAAAAACGGCCTCAATCTCACTCTCTCCCGTCTGGTCCCACGGGATGAGCATGCTGTCCGGGCTGGGGTAGGTCGTCTGCTGGAGCGAGGCCCCCCAGAAATACAATCCCTTGGTGACATCGCCTGCGTAGCTGATCGTGCTCCCGTCCGTCGACACCTGGAGCGCGACCGAGCCGCTTCCGGCCGTGCTCGAGCTGGTGAGCGTCGCCGTGCAGAGAAAGAACCCGTTCGGCTCCGCCTGAATGCTCGTGTTCGTGAAGTTCGAGACGGTGCCGATGACGCCGGTGGAGACGTTGAAAAACGCCGTGTAGGTCGTCGTCCCGTCGGAAACGGAGAGGTACGCGTAGCTGCGACCGAGCGCGCGCGCATAAAACGACACCTGGTAGCCGGTCGTCGGGAAGAAGGCGATGGATTGCGCCGTCTTGTGCTCGCCGTTCGTGACAGTCTCCAGCGCCTTGGACGCAGTAACGCGACTGTCCGCCGGGTTGGCGAGGGCGTTAGCCGTGACGGTCAGGTTCGTCGCCGTCCACGCTGCGTTCGTCAGGTTGTTCGGCGACGTGAGCAGGTTCCCGATGAATCGGGCCTCCCCATAGGGGCAGACGTCCAGCCATGGCCCGCGTTCCCACGCCTCCTTGATCGCGGGGGTGAACGAGCCATTCCAGAGCGTCGCAACGTCCGTGGGAATCAGGTCGCGAGAAATGCCGCAAAGGTCAGCCTCGCGGTTGACGAAATCCGAATACGCTTTGGTGGCGACGGCCATCAGGCGGGTTTGCCGTTCAGGAAGGTCTTCCCGTGGCGAAGCGCGTGCTGCTTCGGGCGCCAGCCCGGCGAACGATACTGCGGGTTGTCCGTGAAAAACGCGTGTACGAACGCCGGGTCATCCCAGCAGCCCGGGTATTGCAGGTTCCATCGGTGGTAGATGCGCCCGGGAACTTCGCCCATCTTCTGCCCCAAGCCCTGTTTCAGGGCCAAGGGGCCCTCGGCTTGGAGCTTTGCAGCCAATGCCGGCGCCTCCGCCTCGAGCTTGGCCTTTTCCGCCGGGAACGTGGCCACGACCTCGTCGATGGCCTCGCGCATGAACTGGCTGGTTGCTTCGTCGCTCATAAAGTGGAAGGGGAGGGCGGCGCCAGCTTCCCCATGAATTGCCGCCCTCCCCCGTGCTAAGCGTGGGCTAGATCCGTTAGCCCAACTTGGTCGTGTCGAGGATGGACAGGTAGATGTCCAGTTCCCCGGCGGTCAGCGCGGACGGCGAACCGCCCGTCGCGTTCGTGAACGTCGCGACCATCGAGGCGGACGCCGTGCCGGACACGGCATTCGCCGACAGGCCCGTGGCGCCACTCTTCACGCCCGCAGTCAGGATCGACTGCGCCGTGATGAAGGCGTTCGTGCTCGTGGTCGTGCCAACGATCATCGTCATCGCGGTCGTGCCCGCGAAGGCGGTCGTGACGTTGGCGAGGGCGTTCGTCGCAACCCACTTGTCGGGGGTCGCGCCGAGCGTCATCGTAACCGTGTCGGTCGAGCCCGTGCCGTAAGCGATGTCGGAAAACAGAACCTTGTATTTCTGGTTTCCGCTGCTCAGGCGTTCGATGTTGTCGAGCGGCGACGTGCGCGTGCGCGCGATGGTAACAGCAGTATCGGCCATGGTAAGTTCCTCCTGTTGCTGGGTTGTTGGTTAGGAGGTGGCGGCGAACTTGCCCAAGCCCGCCGGGTTCTTGCACATGAGCGTCAGCGTCGTGGAAACGAACCCACGCGGGCCGCCGCCCTGATCCTCGAGCTCGCGCGAGTACATGCCGATCATCGTGCCGATGCCGACCAACTCGCGGTTGATGACGTAGCCGCGCGCCTGCTGCTGCGCGGTGACGCTCCAGGGCGTCGCACCATCCAGGAGCCCGTTGAACAGGTCGGGGATGATTTCGACCGTGTGAAAGTCGCCCTCGTAGAAGGAGACATTGAGGTCGATTCGATGCGACTCGGCGTCCTGCGTGACTTGGTAGGTCTTCGTGGTGCCGTTCGAGCCGGTGGCGCGCTGGAAGTTGCTGATCGCCTTCTTGAGGTTGGGGCCAGCGTAGAGCGTGTACTTCCGGGCGCCGCCGACGCGCTGGAAGATGCTCTGGAAAACGGCGTTGAAGTTCGCCTCGGTGAGAGACGCCGTCGCCGTGGTGTCGATGGAGGCCGATGGCGTGCGGTAGGTGGCCGGGACGTCCGCCGGGCCCGCCGAGTCGATCCAGTCACCGAGGGCGCGGAGCTTGTTCGGGACTGAGCCATTGCCCTGCTGGCGGTCGTTGTCGGAGCCAATGCAGGCTTCGATGGACCGCTTGACCTCCTGCATGGCCTTCGTCTTCGAGTTGGCCTTTTCGGACGCGATGCCGGCCGGGTCGCTCGCCTCCTGCTCCTCCGAGACCGCCCACGGGCGGCGGAAGCGCTGGATGTACGAGCCGATGCGGGCGCGGTTCTCGGCCTCGTTGTTGAAGGCTTGGACGTCGCGACCCTCAACGACGCCCGAGAAGTCGACGGGCGCCAGGCTGTCCATCTGCCATTCCTGGTAGACGTTGGACGGCCGCGGGGTCTTGGGGAAGGAGGACAGCTTTGGCGTGTCCTCCGGATCGAGAATCGTCAGGAAATTCGTGAGGTCTTCACGATTCGACGGCTGATTGTAAGTGGTGGCTTGAGCCATGACTAGCGAGAGGTTCGAGCGAGTTCGCGTTGCGCGAGGAACTTGGCTGCATCGCTGCCGCTGACGTTACCTTTCGCCTTCAACTCACTCTCTGCCTTCGCTAGCTGCTGCCTCTGGGCCGTCGCCGGCGCGCGCGGGGCGCTTGCGGCGCCCGCACTGACGGCGGTCTGGTCGCTCGCGGGCTTCGGCGTCGGCGCCTTGGGCTTTTCCTTCGCCTTGCTCGCGGCTTGCTCGCGCTCCTGCATCGCCTGCAAGCCGACGACTGCCGCCCCAAGAAGCGTGTTCTTGAAGGGGCTGTTGTTCAGCTCGGGGTGATGCCTAAGAAGCATCTGCGCCGTTAGGTATTCGGGGGCTGTCCGGTCCCGGAGGAACGGAAACTTCTCGAATGCCTTCTGGTCGGCGTTATGCCGCTGTTGCAGGAACGCCGCGCGGGCCGGGATGTAATCGTCGAGGTGGGCTTGCGCCTCGCGCCTAATCTGGCGAAGGGACTCCTTCGTCCAGCCTTCGGGAAGCTGCTCGCCGTCGCGGGCACGCTCAAGGGCGTCCTCCGCAAAGCGAATCGCCTCCTTGGCGTCCGCGTGGAGCTTTTGCAGCCCCGCGATGTCCTCAACTTTCGCGAGAGGTGAACCGTCGGGAATGGCTGGCGCGGCGACTTGCGGTGAGTGGGTCTGCGCGGCCTGCATGTCGGCCAGCTGCGCCTGTACCCCTTGTAGTTGCGCCTCCAGCGCCTTCCGTTTCACCGTCTCCCGATTAACAATCTTCTGGAAGGCGGCCTTCTGCTCTGGCGTGAGAGTGGTTGACTGGGAAAGATCGTCGGACGCTTCCTCGGTCTCGGACTCCGTGTTTTGAATTTCGGCGGAGGCTTCGGCTTCGGGCTGCGTCTCGGCAGAGGTGCCCTTCGGCTCCTCTTCTGCGGCTGGGTTTGCGCCTTCCGATTTCTCGGCGACCTCCTGCTCCGCAGTCGGCGCGCTCTCCGAGTTGGCTTGCTCCTTTTTCAGGAACAGCGCAGCGGCTTGCGCTCCGGTCAGGTTGTCAGCGCCCTTCTCCTTGCCATCGCGCATTTGGGTTTCCCCGGGTTGCGAAGCTGCCCCTTGTGTCTCGCTTGCCATGGTTACGACCAAGAACGGATTCCCTTGCCACGGGTTGTTCGCCCCCGAGGGCGGCCATTAGCATAACTGCTAACCCGGCACGCGAAGAAGCACAACTAATAATCCTCCCGTCAACACAAATGTAACCCCGAGGGTGACAGCCTGCCTTGTGCTAGTCTCCCTCGACCTCTTCCGGCTTGGCCGTCCGATGCTGCTCAACGGCCGCGTCGTAGATCGATAGAATGGACGTGAAGCACCGAATTTCGCCGATGGCCGCGAGGTGGTTGCGCTGGTTGGCGATGACCGAATCCATCAGCGAATCCGCGATGGATGCCTCGCGCGACTCGCGCAGGACGGCCATGAACGCCTCGAACGCCGGCATCCCGACAAGCGGGAGCATCTTCTCGCGGATGCGTTCCTCGTAGTGCTTCTGGCGTTGAGATTGGATCATGCTCCGTAACGTCCGATCTTCGCGTTCTCCTGCTGCGTAGTCTGAAATTCGTACTGCTTGTACCGCTTCTCGACGCGCTTCTTGAACGGCTCGTCCTGCTGCAAGCGTTGCATGATGTCCGGCGTCTGCGCCCACTGCTGGATAACCTGCATTCCGATCTGAGGCGGCGCGCCGAGCGTGATGTCCTCGTCAAACCCGGCGAAGATTTTGGACAGCGCGTCCTTCTCTTCCTTCACCGCCTGCGCCGTGCCTACGTTCTCCGGCCGGATGATCCGCTCGGCAATGTTCGGGTCAATCGCCTCAAGCATCACCTGCAACCACTGCGCGTAGTCGACCTGGCCGTACTTGTCGCCGGTCGCAATCGCCTTCGCGATGGCCTCCAACTTCTGCCCCATCATCTCGAAATCCATGCTCTGGACGTCGAATTGAAGGTAGAAGTCCATCGATTCGCGCGGATCGCCCTTCTCAAAGATTCCTGGGGCCACCTGCTGCAATCCGATAACGCGGAAGGCCACTTTCTCGTCGCCGAACTGCTTATACAGCGAAAAAACCTGTCGGTACGCCTTGCACCAACCGCTTAGGAACTTATCCACGTCCTGCTGGTTCTTGAGGCCCGCGAACGTCGGGTCAGTCTCCGCCGAGACGAAGCCGAAGTAGCGGTTGAACGTGTCGGACAGGATTTTCTCGCTCTCCTCCGTGGAAAGGTCAGGCGCCGGCCGATCCGCGAAGTGATATTCGCCCGGACGCCGCTCCGGAATGCGCGCCCCAGCCCCCCAGCGCGCCGGCGGCCGCCCAATCGGGTACATGATCGGCGGAATGATCGCGAGCGACGCCGCGTCGATGCGCGAATCGCGGTGCGCCTTGATCTGATCCTGCCACGGCTTGCCCGGCTCAGGGATGCCGCGCGAATCGTGGAGTTTTCGCGAAAGATACTCCCGGCGATGCAAGACGAAGGGGTATTGCCCGTGTGCGTAGCCCAAGAGGCCAAACTTTGCATACCCTTTGGTGGTGTCGTCGGGAGATAGATTCGGGTTGAAGACCGTCAGGTAGATGCCGGGCACCCCGTCTTCGTCCGAAAGCCGCTGGTAAGCGTACACGACGCCGATCAACTCGTGGAAACGCTGCTCCTGCCAGATGAAGGAGCGTGAAACCGGGTACAGATACTCCGGCGGCGTCGCCGAAAGCCATTTTCCGCGCTGCGTTTCGATGGCCTTCTCCACCCACTGCTCGTCCCAGCCGTCCGTGAGCACAAAACCGCGGAGCTGCTCGGCCGTAAAGTACTCCACGCGGTAGATGGCCGGCGCGGTTTCGAGGTCCGTCGCGTAACTTGGGATGAAAAGGTTCTCGTCGAGTGAAAACGCGCGGATGATCGGCCTCGAGTACTCGCGCCCGAGCGTCGGGACGGTCGTTTTGCCGGTTTCCCGCAGTTCACGCAGCATTTTCTTCGCCTTGCGCGCCGAACAGCCGAACTGCTCCTCGAAAAGCGCCGCCAAATCGTCGTCGGCGATGCCGGATTCCAGAAGCGCCGGGATGTCGATGCTCGGGAACTGCTCCTGGAGCTCGGCAATCGACACGCTAGCGAGCGTTTTCTCCTGACACCGCTCCCAAAACTGACCTGTCGCCGCGATTCCCTTCTCGTTGAGGATGTTTGCGAGCAGTTCCACCTCGCGATCGATCTCCGGGATCTGCGTCTGGATAAGCCAGCGCATGAAATTGGAGACGGTTTTCGCGCGCTTGAGGTCGTTTCCTTCGACTGGCACCGCCACGAGGTTCGCTTTGCGGAACGCCATGCACTGCATGGCCACTTTCGAGTTGATCGCCTCGTCGGTGAGGAAAACGCGGAGGTCGGAGGCTCCGTCCCATGGCGTCGGATCGACTTTTGCGCCCTCGCGAGCGTGCTTCTTCCCGTCCTCCGATTGCCCGGACCACAGCGCGTAGCGAGTGTTGTAGTTGACCTGGCATTGGCTGACGAACGGCTGGTTGTCGCGGACGCAATCCTCCCACGCCTTCTTGAGCCACCCGAAATCCGGGCCGTCTTCGCCACGCGGCGCGAGTTGAAGCGCCGGTTCTGGCTGGGTAGTGTCGCCCGTGATGCTGCTCACGGCACAACCCTGTTGCTATTAGGCCGGCTTATTACAAGCCGAAATGAGGGTTGCGCCTAATAACACCCCGTCGGGTGGTCGTCCTTCATGTCCGTTAGCTCATAGTACTCTGGATTGCTGACGGCGATGTAGCGCAGGGCGTCGATTGGGTCTTTCGTCGCCTCCTTGCGGCTGTGCTTTTTGTACTCCGAGAGCGCGAAGATGATGTTCTGGCACCGATCTGAGACGAAGAACCTCGGCGAGTTGAGCGAGTCGCGCTCCTTCGTCTCGTCCCAACGCATAAGCCCCTTGAGTAGCTGGAGGCCGTTGTCCTCGTCCACGCCGGGAGCCGGAATGACGGTCATGTTCTGGTCGTCTAGGTCGGAAATTATTGTAGTCGCGCCTTCCTCGCTCTGCTTTTCCGCAGCGCCCATGCGCGGGTCGATGTACCGCTCGTAAATTTGCTCCTCTCCCTCTGCGTCGCGGATGAGCTCGACGTAATCCTTGATGCCGAACTTTGACCCTTTCTGCGCCGGGCCCGGCTTCCCGTCGGGATCGTTGCTCGATTCGGCCCAAACGTCGGCGTCCGGATACTCGCGGTAGACCCACCACGTTCCGCCGGAGTCAATCGCCACCCACGCCATGAACCAGCTTTTCGAGCCGGCCGGGTCTATGGCCATGTAACGCGTAACCGCGTATTTTGTGTCCTTGACGAACGGAATGTTTTCGTGCGGGACGACGTGGACCTCGCGGTCAAACCCGGTGAAGACGCCGGACATGCTTTTGGTCGGAACGCCGTAGCCGCGCGCGAGCAGTTCCGTTAACGGAATGTTCGCGTTCAGCTTCATGAACTCGTTCCAGTCGGTCCATGGGTTGTGCTCGGTCCACGCGTAGTAGATGCAGCACGAGTCTACGGAGAGGCTTTCCTCGATCAGCGGGAGCTTGCGATTGATTCGTCCTCCGACGAATGCCGACTCGAGCGTGCGGCGCCGCGACAGGATTTTCTCGATGGTGTCGTTCCAGCCGTCGATCACGGTGAACGTGAGCAGCATCCGGCCGTGGTACGTGAAGAGGCGATACCGTAGGGTGTCGAAGAGGCCCATCGGGATCGTTTCATCCGCCCAAATGAAGTGCGCCTTGATGCCCTCGATGATCTGGTCGTTTTGGGCGTACTGCGCGTAGTTGAAAAAGTTGATCGATCCGCCGCGCCGGCATCCAGGGTGGGGCGGAAGGATGCAAATGCCGTCGGTGAACCCGTTCTTCTGCGAATACTGGATGCTGTGATGCGTCCCTTTCTTCGTCGGAAGGTTTTTGATCGCCGCGGGGATCGCCTCGTAGATGAACCGCTGCTGGTCATCGATAGACCGCTTGTCCGTGACGTGAAAGCAGTACGTTTCCGCCTCGGGAATTGTCGCTGCGGCCCATACGGTCGCGCGGGCGCCGAATGTAGTCTTTCCGCTCTGGTTCCCGCCGAGCATGACGTGGATATTGTACTTCGTCCAATTCTCCTGGACGCGCTTCCACATCGGGAGTGACCACCCCTGAACGGGATTTATGCCGGCGCCGTGAGAGTCGATCAGGTCGCGCGCAGCCTTGTACTTTTGGAGCTGCTCAAGGCTCCACGTCTCCAGCTCGGCGCGGGGCTTTGGCGGTCGCCACAATACGCCGAAATCCGGGTGGAAATGGTCGGCGTAATGGACGCTACCGGCAGGCATGTTGCCAACTGTTCCACCGCTCGCAGACGACGGCGCGGGTAGGGGTCTCGTGGCCCTGCTTGCCGACGGAGGCGCATCCGTCGGCGCAGGCGACCTCCCACCATACGTCGGGGAGAATGCCGGTGAAGGTGACGCGGGCCTCGGCGCCGCAGTAGGGGCACGGCTTGAGGGGATCGTCGGTCATATGCCCAAGAGGGACCGCCACAGGCTCGGGCGCGGCTCGACTCGCTCAAAGAGGTTCCCCTCCGGGCCGCATGCTGCTTCAGGATATTTGCTCCTAAAATAGGAAGCCTTGTCCGGCTTTCCGCTATCGGGACTCCTCGGGGCCATAGGGTGTTCGCAGAAGTAGAAGTCTCTGCTGAAGCCGTGCTCCACCGAGCACCACTTGCAGTCTTTGCAGCAGCGTTGTTCGGTCGCCATGGCGCAACCCAGGTGGCTTACAAAGCAAGTGGCAAGAATGTAACCGCGACAGTTACGCTAGGGTTGTCGCCTAGAAGGAGGCCTTATACGTAACGATGCGTGTTACAGACGGCTTGCGGGTTTGTCCCGTGACTCGTGGCGTGAACGCATGGAAACCTACGTGCTGACGTCTTTCTGGCTAAACATGTTCGTGTTCGTCGTTTCATCTCTCAACATGAGCCTCCACAACTACCCGCGGACTCGGGAGGTGAAGCTGGGCGGCGAGGTTGCGACCGCCATTTTGGCCTTGGGCTTCATGGTGTGGTGCGCGCTGCTCCTGTGGATCAAGTGACCATGCGCCGCATTCTGATCGCCACGCCCATCCGCCAAGGCGTCTCGTCGGGCTACTTGCAGTGGCTGCTTCCGGTGATGAGCAACCCGCAGCTCCTGCCGGGGCGTGAGTTCGGCTTCTCTATCCTCGACGGCCCGTCGGTGAACTTTGCTCGCAACGAGCTCGCCCAATATGCTCTCGACGAGAAATTCGAGGAGATCGTTTTCGTAGACGATGACATGGGCGGCACGCTCGGTCATCTCGACCGCATCACGTCGCACGCGGACCGCAACATCGTCGGAGGCATTTACTGCAAGCGCCATCCGGGCAAGCCCCACTGGCTTGTGCGTACTACGCCAGGCGCCGTGAAGGACGACCGAGGGCTGATCCAGTGCGACTACATCGCGACTGGCTGGCTGTGGATTCGGTGTCAGGTGTTCGACACGATTCGCGAGGCGCAGCCATGGCGGGATTTCGCGGTGCCGGCGACGGACGAGAAGCCGGAGCGTGTTCTGCACGAGTATTTCCCGATGGGGGTCGTTGGGCCCCGGACGGCGGAGGAGAGGCTGGCGAAGATTCGCGCCGTCTTGAAGGGATGTCCGGAGGCCAAGCAAATCGCGAGTCCGCTCGCCACGACCTGCGATATGTTGAATGCCATAGTTGACGCCGTCTCAGACCATCACCCGCCCGGCAACCTCCTCGGCGAGGACTACTATTTTTGCCACGTCGCGCGCCAGTGCGGCTACAAGATTTACGCCGACCTCGAATGCGTCGTGTCGCACGTCGGCCGCGCGCCCTACCCGATCACGCAAAAGCAGGTGATGGCATGAACGGCCCGCGCCCGCTCCCCGGCCCCGAAGTCTACGCCGGCGTCGAATCCCTCGGCCTCGATGTGGACCGCCAGACGTGGGACTCCACCGACTCCCCCATCTTCGCCGAGATGATCGCCGAGACCCAGCCGCGCACCATCGTCGAGGTCGGCTCATGGAAAGGCTGCTCGGCAATCAAAATGGCCGAGCTGACCGAACACCTCGGGACCAAGATCTACTGCGTCGACACCTGGCTCGCCTCGCCGGAGCACTTCGTACGAGCGAACGTCGATTACAAGTTCCCGGTTTCCGCGCAGGGGCGCCCTCTGCTCTACGAGCAGTTCCTCGTGAATGTGAAGGCGGCCGGTTATGCCGACCGAATCATCCCCATCCTGAACACAAGCCACAACGGGGCGCAGATTCTCAAATTCCACAGCGTCACGGCCGAGCTCATCTTCATAGACGGCTGCCACGACTACTACCCGTGCTTCGCCGACATTGAGCAATACTGGCCGATGTTGACGCCCGGGGTGGGGCAGATGTTCGGCGACGACTTCCGCACGTTCCCCGGCGTGTTCCACGCAGTCCTTCGCTTTTCCCACGAGCGCGGGGCGAAGTTCCGCGAGAGCGGCAAGCATTGGGTGATGAAGCCATGAAGCATAATGACCACGCCGCAATGCAATTTATCTCCGATTTGCTCCAACTGCCGAGCTTTCGCGCATTGAATCACGCACAGCACATCCGCTTGGTTCCGACACGTGAATTGGACACCGCGTTGGCCCAGATTGAGCGTGAGCTTTCCATGCTGCGTGAGAAACGACCGCGCGCATCGTAATGGCCAAGCCACGCACAACCCGGCAGGATTGCGCCAATGAAACCCGCAAGCCTGTCGTTACCCGCCCTCGCCATCGCCTTGGCACTCTCCGGCTGTGCCTCGTGGAAGCGCATTCGCGTCAAACCGCGGCCGGCCGATCCAGCGTCGGTCGCTGCCGTTCAACGCGTCGCCGCCGAGATGCGTGAGGCCACGGTCGGCGTTGTGTTCACCTCTCCTTAATTCTATGGCGCAAACAGCCCACGTTAACCACGGCTTTTTCCACACGGCATACGATGGCAGGCGGAAGAGCTATTCAAGTCCGCTGCTCACCGTGGACATCCCCAACGCCACGTTGCTAACACCCAAGGTGCACGATGCAATCTTTCGCCTGCACGAACTTGCATACGCGGAGTATAAGGAACACCGCGAAATCGCGGCCTTAGAATTGATCGACGCCGCGATGCAGCGTAAGGCCCCATGAAAATCGGCCCCTACCACCTCCGCCGCGACGGCTGCTGGAAGGAGGTTCCGCAGCTCGTCGGCACGGGCAAGCCCGGGGAGGTCATTCCCCTTTCGGACCCGCGGGTTCGCTGTGTCCTCCGCCTCCTCTTCGAGTGGCCTTGGCAGAAGAAGGATCCGATGCTCAGGCGGTGACTTGGACCCGAACACCTCCCGCCGAGGACGGCTTCTACTGGTATCGGGACAGCCCTACCGCGCCGCCCGTTGTCTGCGAATGGAACCGCGGCAACGGCTGGCTCTGGAAACCCGGCGAAGCGAACCCCTACAGCGGGGAAGCCGAGGTTGATCGGACGCCAAACTGGCTTACCGGCGAGTTCTGGCCATGCCGGCTCATGCCCCCTTCTTAGACGACCTTCGAAGGAAATTCCGAATCACGGATTGCCCTCCAATCACAATGACGAGGACGCAAACCGGGAATGTCCACACGATCCGCCAGAGGAACAAGGCGACCACGCCGTACCAACTCCGTCGCCAGTGTCCGGTGGCTTCGCACACGACGTCCATCTTCCACATGTCGAGGGCGAAGTAGATCCCCACCGGCACCCACACCGCAATGGCGCAAACAATCCAGCTCATAGGGAAGTTCAAACGCTGCTCTGGTTCTTGATTTGCTGGTCAAAGAAACCCTCTCCCAAGTGTACCCGAGGGAGGCCCGGAAATGCGCCCAACTCGACCACCCATCCTTCGGGCGTCTTCCGCAGCCGATGGGCCCAATTCACGGTCTCCACCACGAGCCCGTCGACGTCGTAGCCCGATCGCTCCGCATATTCGGCCCACAGGACCAGGAGGTTGACCTCGAGCGCCGGAATTCGCTCCGCACCCGAGGCAACGGCGATCTTGCAATCGGGAAAGCATGCGGCGCGGTCTGGTTTCGGATTCATGGGGGCTGCTTAAAGCTGGAACCCGACCGAATCACAAGCGCCGTGGTGAACCCCTAATGCAACTGCCTCCAGTAGGGTCGCACACCTCAGAATCTCGGCTGGTAGATCGGATCGCCCTCCCGCTTATCGATCCTCACCCGCAGCTTAGCCTTCGGCACCCACTTTCTTCCACCCTTCCAGCAGCTCGCCAGCCTCCCATCCGGCAGCCGGATCATGAACAGCCGCGGGTTGGGCAATTCCCTCACCACCCAAGCCTCGCTCTCCTCCGGCCACAGCCCAACCACCGCCACATTAGCCGGGATACTTGACTGTAATGTAACGCCGGCTCCCATTAGGCCAACTTCTGGCTCGACAGATCGCCCTTTTTCCGGAAAATCCGCGTGCGCAAGCAGCGGAGGGGGCTCGACGCCCCCGGAGCTCTGACCCCTCTCGGTAAGCGGGGAACCCGCGCACCGAGCATCCTGCCCGACCGCGGCCAACGCCGCGATCACCTCCGGCTCGCCGTCCTCGCCGTCCTCGCCGTCCGGCCATGTTTCGACGGGGGCGGCTACCAGCGCCCCCACTGGCAAGCCTCCCGCCGGCTGCCCCGTCGCCGGCTCAACTCGCAACTGCGAATTTTTACCGTGCGGCGGGAATTGATCCTGATTCTGGGCACCCGGGGGTTCGTCGACCCCCGCCCCCCCTGGGGCGCACGCGCACGCGATCTCCGGCTCGGACGGCAGGGTAGGGGAGGGAGACAACGTGGCGCTCCCTGCGCTACTTAACGTAATGGGTGTAGTGGCTTGTCCGTTCACCGCCTGCGAAATGCTCGCAAGCCAGTCCGCAAGCCCGTGCTTGGAGGCGTAAGCCCGGGCTTCGACGTGTTTTTCGGCCTGCAACAGGCGCGCGATCCATGCGCGGCGCCCTGCGGTGCGGTTGGCTTTACTCATAAATGGGAAACGCGATGGAGAATCAATCCATCACGATACAACGATGCGTCTCAAACGGCCAGCGCATCACGCGCATCTGAGTTGAGCGAGCGACCCTTACCCTCGAGAGCATCAAGGATGGCGTTCTTGGGGCTGGCGCCGTTGAAGTTGTTGACCTGGATGTTGACGGAGGCGCCTTGGAGGGATGTGCGCCCTTCGAGGATGGCGGCCTTGTCGACGAGGACGGCGAGGGTGTAGGCGCGGGCGGCGGGCGGGATCTTTTCGAGCTCCTTGGCCATGAGGAGGAGCATGTCTTGGGCGGCGGTGCGAAGTTGGGCACCGAACTCGCGGCGCCAGACGTCGACGTCGCAGGTGAGGGCGCGGGATAGGAAACGCTTTTCCTCTTCCGTGAGCTGCTTTGTGGCAGTGAAGGCGGTTGATCCGAGCGCCGCGGAGACGGCAGCCGGGATGAGGGCTTGCGGATCGACAGTGTGCTTGTCGCCCATCTTCATGCCGGGCTTGCCTGCCATGGAGGGCAGGGAAGGGCGGGATTGTGGAAGGGCAAGCCTATTGTGTAATGGACAGGGGCGGCTGGATTGTGGCAGGATGGGTAGGTCGAAGGGCAATTCCGCCCGAGACGAACTCTAGCGAGTATGAACGACCATCAAAAGTTGGCCATCCAAGCGCTTTCATACCTGAAGGGCGACGATACCGCTCGCGCGCGGGCCGCGTTTCGCGGCATGACCCCTCAGCAAATGCAGGAAGAACACGGGGTCAGTGGCAGGACGCGCGCGCAGATTCTGGCGAGTTACGAAGCGCACGACGCCAAGGTGGACGCAGCCATCGCGTGGGTGACGGCCGCCAAATAGTCTCCTCGCTAGAGACCGGTCCCGCAAGGGCGCAAGTGGCCGAGGCCAGCCGGTTACGCGGTCCGCGTGGCTTCTAAGCGGCGCCCGTACTCCGCGATCAGGAGGGCGTCCGCATTTGCGTGCGTAACCTTGACCGCGGGGAATAGCTCCTGCGCCCGTCTCTTGGAGATGTTCTTGTCGCCCTTCGTGAGGCATCCCATCGCCTTCTGCCATACGCTTGGGGCAACCCACTCCAAGCGGAGCCCGAGCGCCTGGCACGCGGCTTCGATGTTGCCGACGCCTCGACCAAAGGTGAAGGCCGACACGACCCCCATTTGGGGCGAACTGGCCACGCGCTCGACGTAGGCGGTGTGCCAACCTTCGGCGCGCATGGTCCGGAGGATATCAACCAAGTCGCCGACAGTGTCCGGCATCTTGTGGATGCTGTAGGCATGCCCGTTGAGGTCGTCTGTCTGAATGCCGACAATACCGCCGGCTTTGCCCGGATCGATGGCGAGAACGGACCTCATGGCTTGTCCTCGTAGAGATTGGCCGCCCGCTCGGCGTATGAAATGTCCTCGCGCGGCACTCGCTTGGCCTTTGCCCCTTCCACGCCGGCCTTCCATGCGAGCGCGCAGAAGTACGGCGTCTCCGGATAGCCGGCCGCGCGCAGCTCGAGCCGGATCGCTCGCAGGTGGGCACGAGCGACGTGGGCAGTCTCGCGTACGGCGATGGGATTCGCGCTGGTGGCCATGCTGTGCGGCTTCGTGGAATGGCGATACCAGACGGCCGGCGTTATCTGGTAGACGCCTTTCGCGCCCGAGCGCGACGTGAAGTCCTGGCGTGAGTGCTCGACCTGGCGGATGGCGTGGAGCATCCGCTCGGGGTCGAATTGGGCCGGGGCAGGGATTGCGAACTGGATGGCCATGGAAGCTAGAAGTGATGCGGTCGGCATAGGGTGTCGGACGGTTGCCGGAAAGGTCAGTTGGCGCGCGGCCGGTTTCTGCGCGGCTTTCGCTCGCGGGGAGCGCGGCGGAGGGCGGGAGGGCGAGCGCGCATTCGTTCACGAAAAGTTAGCGGTGTGGCAAAAGCCCACGGCCATCTGGCGAGTAGTGTTCTCACCTCCGACTCTCGCGCCGGTGCGGGTGTGAATCGCTCGCCATCCCTGCTCGCCAGGGACGACAGCAGGTATCCAGCGACCGTGAAAAAGCATCCGGATGTAACCGCGCAAAGTCGGTCGCGAGGCTTTCGTCGGGAGCCTCACCGCTTTGCGTTCGCGTAGCTCATGAGTTGACCACAGGGCCTCAGTCCCTCCATCGCTGCGCACAAGCATGCGGTCGCCATCGACGGCTTGCACGGTCCACCGGTGAACGTTGCAGCCAAATTCCGCAGCCAAGCGGTCGCCTACGTTGAAGTGTTTGGGTTCCATACCTTCGTTCCCCGTTAGGCGGTGGTCCTCGCGGCGGCTTCCCACATCCGCTGCCGCGCGAGGCCGATTTCCGCGATGGGTTTGGCGAGTTGTCCGCGGATCGTGGCGTGCAGCGAGCGCACGCCGTCCTCGTGCTTTTCAACGTAGGCGCGGCCCATCCGCTCTTTGAAAACCTTGAGGAAGATTTCCACGTCGTAGCCGAAAATACCGTCGAGCGCCCGCACCTCCGCCTCGCTCAATTCGAGCGTGACGGCGAGCTGCGCGGAAACCTTGGAATGAATGACTTTGGCCATGGGGAAAATGAGGGTTCGTTCTAGAGGGTGTCGGCGATCGCGATGCGCTGGCCGATCCAGCGCATGACGGGGACCGCCATGGAGTTTCCCAGCGCCTTGTAACGCGGGCCGTCAGCCGCGAGTTTTCCGCGATACATGATGCGGGTGTAGTCGTCGGGAAAGCCTTGCAGGCGCTCGCACTCGCGCGGGGTGACCCGACGCACGGACATCCCGATACGCAGCCGCGTCCCGACCGGATCATGCCCAGGGCCGCCGGCGCGCAGCGTGCCTGCCTCGGGATATTCTCGGACGCCAGTCACGCACTCCTGAAAGGCAACGGCCGGCATGACTCCTCCGTTGGCGTGACTGCCGGTGTGGCCGCCAGCGCGCAGCGTCGGACTCAGTTCGCCGGCGTCGGCACCATAGTCTTTCGCCGAAAAGGCAATCGGCACCAGCGGCGTGCCACGCCCCGTTCCGTCTTCGCTCGCGTCGAATCCTTCGGCGCGAAGCGCGTGTGTCACGAGGAAGGAGTCTCTGCCGTCCCCACCGCACGGGCTGCTACCATCGAGAGCGCCACGCGTAACCGTTCCGGCAACTCTTTGGCCCGGTTCGCGGCGCGGCGCAGAATCCCCGCGCAGGCTTTCGGGCTCAAAAAGAACCGCTGCGGCACGTCGCCAGTCTCCAAGATATCCGACAACGAAGACGCGACGGCGTCGCTGGGGAACTCCGAAGTATTGAGCGTCAAGCACCCGGTAGGCCCACCCATACCCGAGTTGCCCCAAGCCAAAGAGGAATTGGCCGAACGCATTTCCTCGATCAGATAACACTCCGGGGACGTTCTCCCACACCACCCAGCGGGTCCGATACTTTCGAGCCAGAGCAAGAAAGACGAGGGTGAGATTACCGCGCGGGTCATCCAGTCCTTTGCGCAGGCCGGCGATGCTGAACGCCTGGCAGGGGGTTCCTCCAACAAGAAGGTCGATTGGTTCATCGGGCCATGTTTTGAATTTGGTCATGTCGCCCCGGTTTGGGACGTTCGGGTAGTGTTCGCCCAGCACCGCCGCAGGGAATTGCTCGATCTCCGAGAACGCGGCGGCGCGCCAGCCGAGCGGGTGCCACGCCACAGTCGCCGCCTCGATTCCGCTGCAAACTGAGATGTAGGAGATCACGCCTTTTCGTTCCCTACCAGTTGGGGTCTTCCTGACGCGTGCCCGCGCAGATGAACGGCACGCCGGCCGGGCCGGTGCGCTTGTGGGAGCGGAAAAGCCGCACGCTCCCGTCCCCGCCGGCGGGGACGTAGGTCGCGACGTTCTTGCCGCACACGAAACACGCGGCGCGCTCTTCGCGCACGGGCTCGGGCCAGCTCAGCGGGGTTGCTTTGGTGAATCGTGGCATTGGAGTTGTTCCATCAGGGTTTGCCGGTCTTGAAGACCAAGGCTCGCATGTCCGCCAGGTGCCGCTCGGTTGGGCGCAAGCCCGTGCGCCAAAGCTCGTCCATCAACGCCTGCGCCTGCTCGGGTTCGAGCGTCAGTGCGGGATCGTAGCGAAGCCCCTCCGCTACCGGCGCCATGACGATGGGAGACGCGACGGCTTGGCCGGCGCGGATGTAAAGCGCGATGCGGCCCATGTTCCATGGCTCGCGTTCGCAGAAGATTTGTAGCGGCTTCATCGTGAAAGCTGGTTCGTTCGGGTCAGAGCCCGAGGGTTTTCTTCAACGCTTCGCGCCGCTCGCTGTCGCCGTGCTTGTGGCCTTCGGTGTAGGCCCAAACGATCAGCCGCGCCTCTTCCTGCGTGGTCGGCATGTAGCGATAGAACGCACAGACCCCATCGGGGCGCACGATCTTGCTGGGGCCGCTGGGAGCCTCATGGTGCAGCTTCCAGCCTTCGCGGCCCTGGATGTCGGTCACGGTGGGAGCTTGCTCCTCTACCGGATATTCGCGTGAGCCTGTCTGGTGGGTGGCCATAGATTCGTTCGCTACACCGCCCGCTTGGCGCGCTTCCACGCCGCTTGGCACGCCGCCACCTGGACCTTGTTGGCGCGGAGGCCAGGCATCTCCCCGCGCCGCGAGGTGATCGTGCCGCCGGGGCAATAGCCGCGGACGCGGAATGCGACGATCCGAAACCCGTCTCCGGGAAACGTCCGGTCGAGATGTTCCTTGAACTCGGCGACGGTCATCACGCACGGCGGGAAGCCGTCGCGGTCGAGCTGCGCGTTCTCGTTTTCACGACGCGCGTGTGCTGGGCTGAATCGGTTGCTCATGGGGAAATTGGGTTCGTTCGCCTAGGTATTGGGCTCGAGAGCGCCAACGCGCACTGCGTAGTCCATGTAGCGTGCGACCTTCATCGCCTTCCGCTCCTGCGCGGCCTTGTCCTGCCAGTTCGCAGGCAACACGCCGCGATCTACCAGCATTTGCACGACGCCGAGCATGTCGTTGAGTTCGGCAACGATCTTCTCGCGGTTGGTTGGGCCGGTCGTGCCGCGTGGACCTTGTGGGTCCAGGGTGACCTTGTCGTCGAGGCCGAACCGCTGGGCCTTGTGGCACTCCTTGCCGACTTCGCCGCCCTCTTCTGCGAGGACAGCCAATAGGTGATTAGTCGCGTTCATCGGGAAAGCTTTCGTGCCCCTCAGCGCCGACGCGGCCACTCGAACACCAACGCGAGTAGGAAAAGGACGAGGAATACGATGAAGCCGATCTTGGCGATGAAGACGACGACGCCTGTGGCGCCGCTGAAACCAACGACGCCGCACAGAATGGCGACGATCAGGAATGCGAGAGCGTATTCGAGCATAGGTGTCGTTCCCGGTGGCTCAGTCGGCGTGCTCCAACTCCCACGCTTCGATTTCCTTTTTCGCCCCGGATTTCGTGTTCTGGACGATGACCTTCTCGGAGTGCCACGAATACCGCATGTGCTCGAACACGAGCCCGGAAATCATGTTATGGCCGTGCTTCCACTTGACCTTGCAGCCAACGGGAAACTCGGCCGCGACGGCCGCGGCCATTTCGCGCTCGTGCCGGCGATTCATCTGTTCGCGCTCTTCGCGGTGTTCGCGCCAGACACCACGGACGGATTTCTGCGCGGTCGTTTCGATTTGGTGGGTAGCCATAAATTTGTCCCCTTTGTTCGACGGCCTCAGCGTTTGATGGCGCGAGCCTTGTCGATGGCCTCGCGCGGGGTTTTGGAAAAGGTATAAGACTGGGCGTCGGGAAAGGTGAACACGCACCACTCGCCATGGACTTCGCTGAGGTCCACGCGGTTTGCTTCAATCCAGTCCAGCCGCTCCTTGTCCTTCGTCAGTTCTTCGATGTGCTTCGCGAGCCTCATCGTGGTCGCCTCGCGACCGCGCAGGAGCTTCAATTCCTCCGCCGTCTGGCGGAGCATCTTCACCTCGTCATCGTAGGTCCATCCGTGGCCGCGTCTCGCCGCCTCAGTTAGCTTTTCGAGGTGGTTTGCGAGCGTTGTTAGGTCGTCTATTTGAATTTTCATCGGAGATTGGGTTCGTTCTTAGCTGGGTAGCGCGGCGTCGGCCGTCTCGTTGAGGTGGTCGGTCGCCACGGCCACGATCTTGTCGGCTAGTGGCTCGCCCGCATCGCAGGCGGCGCGGACCTGAATCCAAAGTAGGCCCTTCCGGGCGAGCATCAACTTTCGCTCTAGTTCGTGGATGCGGGCTAAGTCGCCTGCGTGATGATGAGGTATCGCAGTCATTCGTTCCCCTACGGGTTGGCGTAGCAGATCTTGCAGCCGGCCTTTTTCGTCATTTCGCGGTGATACACCTCGATGAATCGCGCACGCCGGCCCTTGCCGCGGATGTCGCACGGCCGGACGCCGCAGAAGACCTCGTTGAAGTCGAAGTTCACGACGCACCCGACCTTGCGGACGATTTTCGCCGCGTGGTCGTAGCAATCGCCGATCTCGGCACCAGGCGACGGTTCGAGCTTCAGGTGAAGCGGAGGATTATTCTTCATTGAAGTTGTTCTTAGATGCGCTGCTGACCGGGAAGGCAGTGTTTCTCGAACGCCGCCCGCACGGCCTCGTTTTCTTGGCCTCCGCACAGCTCCTCTAGCTTGTCGCTGTAGCCCATCAGGTCGCCTACCGAGATCCCGACGACTTCAACGCCAGCCAATTGGTGAGTGTTCATCGGGTTCTCGCCCGCGTATTTCTCCGGGTCCGTGATCCGACACACGAAGGTCACGTATCTGCCTTTGAGGTCCATAGGGTTCGTTCGGCGTCAGGCGTGCGGAAGCTCCGTAGACTGCTCGATTTCTCGGTCAATCGCCTCGCGTAAGGGAGGCGTCGAAATCGCATTGCGGCTGATCTGCACAGCGAGGTTGGGGTGGTGCGTAGCAAGGTAGTCGATTCGCGCCACGTCGTCCGCGAATGCCATGATTCCTCGACGCAAGACACACACCTTGTCGTCAAAGAAGCCGTGTTCCTTCCACGCATCAGCCGCGCCTCCGGGGCGTCCGTTTTCAACGTCCTCCTGCGCCGATCGGTAAGCAGAGCGCCACACCTCCCCTACAAGCGAGGAAAGGTCTAACGCGCGTTCATTTGCTGGCTTCATGTAGGCTCCTTCGTTCAGTCGCAGTGGGTCAGCAGCTCAACGCGCTGCGTCAGCTCACGGAGCACGCGGGCAGCGCCGGCAACGTCGCCGACCATCCGGCCGCGCATGCCGCGGTTGCGGATTTCGACGGCGATTTGCTCCAACTCGTGGCTGATTTCTTGGAGAGCGTCTTCGCCCTCATCGTTGATTCTATCGGTGGCTTTCATTTGCGGAGGATGCTGCGAATCGCGGTGCGAATTTGAGCGATGTTGCGGTCGGTCGCGTAGCGGTTCCGGTACGTGGCCATGAGGCGGGAGAGCGCTCGGCGCTGGGTAGTTGTAATCTTCATGCGCGGTCAGTTTAACGCGGCGGTGAACCCCTCTTCCGGCAGTGGCTTCGTTCCCTACGGCTTGGCCGTGATGACGGTGTTGTCGGTGATCTTCACCGACTCCGCGCGGTGGCGCGCCTCGTCCACGCGGGCACAGCAACCCGCGATAGAGTGGACCCCGACCGCGCACGCGACGAAGAACACGGCGAGCGAGATGTTCTCCCACGCCGCGGGGCTCTGCGGGACGACATTGATGACGATTTTGCGGTCGTTAGGCATAGGTGTTGTTCGGGGTTATCGAGCGTAGGAGAGCAACAGCTTGCGCTCTTCGCGGAACTCCAACGCCCACCGCCGCATCAGCGTGCGGTTGCCGTTGTCCCGCGCTGCGCGCGCCATTTGTAGGGCTCGCCCGTAGCGGTCGGCCGAGCGGAGGAAGAAGGGTCGCATCGGGAGTTTCATGGGGTGTCAGCGGTTGATTGCCTTCGCTTCGCCGATGCAGCGGAGAAACTCCACGCAGTCCGCGGCCACCTTGTTTTGCGGATCGGTCTTGCGCACGAGGCGCACGAGCCGGCGACAGTAGGTCGCCAGTTCGCTGCATTCGGCGCTGTAGTCCCCGGCGTCCAGAATCGCCTCAGCGACCATGTCGCGGGTCGGCGCACCGTCGCCATTGATGCCGACAAGTCCGGCCTGCTTGCATCGCTCGAAAAGGGCCGCAGCCCGGTCGTGTGGTTCCATGGGGGTCAGAGCGGGATCAGTTCGACCTTCCGCTTTGAAGGCGCGTCCGGTTCGAGGTGGAGGGTGTAACCGCGCTTCGCGCGCTCGTGGACCGTCTGGTAAAGCCGCAACGCCTGCTTGAGCACGGCGGTCTTGCTCATGTCCTTTTCCGCCGCGAGCTGTTCGAGCGCCTTCGCCTCGGCGTCGCTGTGGTTGAATGTCAACGTAGGCATAAAAATTGGCCACCTTTCGTTCCGCGGTCAGGCGTTGGGTGGAGCCACGTCGCGAAGCGAGTCGGCCGACTCCTTCAACGCGGCAGCGGTTTGGTCCATTTCGTCGGCGTGGCTGTCGAACGCCATCCGGCGGGCACCGATCAACACCGCCTCGATGTTCCGGCGGCACCGGTGTTCGGCTTCGGTGATGAGGTCCCAGAGTTTCTTCTGATCCTCGGGCCACGTCTCCGGCGGACCGTCGAGATGCGCGGGTACGTGCTCGTTGCAGAGGGTCATGGTGGCCGCGCTGACTGCGGACAGCAGTTGGTGCCGCAGCTTGTTGGAGGTCTTGAGGTATTTGTTTTTGGGCATGGGTTCTCCTGCGCTTTCGTTCTTAGCTGGGTAGCGCGGCGTCAGCCGTCTCGTTGAGGTGGTCGGTCGCCACGGCCACGATCTTGTCGGCTAGTGGCTCGCCCGCATCGCAGGCGGCACGGACCTGAATCCAGAACAGCCCCTTCCGCGCGAGCAGCAGCTTGCGCTCAAGCTCGGCGATGCGCGTCATCGCGTCGGCGTAGTGGTCTGCGGAGCGGATCGGATTCACGGGCTTCGTTCCCCTCAGTTGCTCTCGATCCTGGCGGGAATAGCGTCCGCCCGATGCCTCGCCTCCAACGCCTCGACCCGGTCTGGTTTCGGCTGCTCGCACGCGTGCCGCTCGAGGTGGAGTTTCCCACCGCTAAATTCCGCCTGTTCCTCCGGCACGTCGACTGCGGCGCCTGCGACTGGACGCTTCGTGCCAGTCAAATCGGTACGGCCAACGAAGTTTACCTGAGCGAAAGTTTCAGGGACGAGGCCGTGTTCCTCGCCGCATTGTACGAGGACGGCTTTGCCGCGCGCCACGCGACGATAGGCGAAACGATTCTCCTCGGCATGGTGCGCCGTGGGCTGGCCGAGCAGCTTGCTGCGCCGAAGAAGGCGCCGACGCCCCAAAACGGGCGGCCGTGGATGTGGCCTTGAATAGCTCATGAGCGTATGGGGTGTCAGTTGTGGAAATTCTGGAACCGGGTGATATCGCGGAGGAACGTCAGCTTAATCGTTCCAACGGGCCCGTTGCGCTGCTTGGCGACGATCAGTTCGGTCGTGTCGGTCGCTACCTGGAACTGATCTCCTGCGGCTGCGGGACGCGCCATGAGGAGCACGACGTCGGCGTCCTGCTCGATGGCGCCGGACTCGCGCAGATCGGAGAGGCGCGGCGGCCGACTCTCCTTGTCGGCGGCGCGATTGAGCTGCGACAACACCATGACCGGGACGTTGAGCTCCTTCGCAAGTGCCTTGAGGCCGCGGGAGGCTTCGGCCACCTGCTGCTCGCGCGGCACGTCAGACTTGGACGGTGCCATTAGCTGAAGGTAATCAACGACGATGAACGCCAGCGGATGGCGCGCATGCACGCGGCGGGCGCGGGCGCGGATGGTCGAGACCGTGATGGTGCTGGAGTCGTCAATGAAAAGCGGCGCGCGCTTCATTTCGTCGGCAGCATTTACGAGGCGCAGTTGTTCGTCGCCGCCCCTGCTCAGGAATCCGTCGCGCAGCAGCTTCATGTTCACGCGGCTCCGGCTACACAGCATCCGCTGGACGAGTTGCGTAGCCGTCATCTCGAGCGAGAAGACGAGAACCGGCGAGCCTGCACCCTTGGTCGGCGCCGAGATGTTCTCGGCGATATTGAGGGCCAAGGCCGTCTTTCCCATGCTGGGGCGCGCGGCAAGGATGATGAGGTCGGCGCGCTGGAATCCCCACGTGAGTTGGTCCAGATCCGTGAACCCGGAGCACACGCCGGTCTTCTCGCCCTTGCGTTGAACCATGCTGTCGATCACAGCGAGCGCGTCTGGGACAATCTGCGCGGCGCGCTGCATTCGGTCCGAGATGCGGGTCTGGGTTACGGCGAACATCTGGCGCTCGATGTCGTCAACAAACTCGTCGATGCCGCCCGAGAAGTTGTAACAACCCTCAACGGCCTTGGTCGCCGTGCGTATGATCTCGCGCAAGAGGGCTTGTTCGCGCACCTTCTCGATGAAGTACGAGGCTTGTGCGGTTGTCGGGATGCGAGCAGACACCTTGGTCAGGAACGAGTACCCCCCGATAGCGTCGAGGCGCCGCTCGGTCTTCAGCTCCTCCGCGACCACCGACACCTCGATAGGTGCCTGGCGGTTGTAGAGCTCAACCATCTTCTCGAAAATGGTGCCGTGCTTCTGCTCGTAAAATGACTCCGTGGAGATGCGGGCCTCCAGGCAGCGCGAAATGACGTCGGCCCCGTCGAGCAGGCAGCACGAGAGCAAGTTCTCCTCGGCCTCAATCGAATTGGGCAATGTGCGCCCAAGCGCGGCCGCGCCGAGAGTGTGGTGGGTGGTCGTCATGGGGCGGCGACTAGGTCGTTGCGCATCGTGGCGGAGAGGTCGGCCCAGCGCGCGGGGATGGTGATTCCGGGCCACTTGGCGGCGGCCTTGAGGCGCCAGTCGGCCGGCTCGGTGTAGATGTCGGGGCGGGGCGCGGGCGCTGTAGCGTGGCCAGAAACGGCCTTGGGCTCGAAAAGCCCCTGCCAGCCGTTGCGGATCGTCTGGTCGATGGCCTCGATGGCGCGGTCGTGCCCCCATTCGGCGAGCTTGGCCCACTGCTTGGCGACGGAGGCCGGCTTGAGGGGCTTGAAGTGGGAAGCCCGACGGTGGGCGACATACTCGGCCCACTTCGCCTTGAACGCCTCGGTGAGAAGGCAATTGGGCATCGGCACCTCGGGAACTGGCTCTATTCCGAGGTTTGTTTCTGTTTCATTTTCAGTTTCACTTTCATCTTCCGTGTGGGCGGACAAATGCCGGACATTTCCCGGACAAGCACCGGACATTCGTGTACGTCGCTTTCGTTCCGCCTCTTGCGCACGCTCCTTAGCGTTGCGAACCATGCGCCGGTTGAAGATGGTGCCGTTGGCAGTACGGCTCGGGGCGCCTACGCTGTCTAGCTCAGCCAGAAGGGTCTCGTATTGCGCCAGGGTCTCACACCCGCAATGGCGGGCAATGATCGCTGGAGGAATAGGCGAGCCGTTCACGGAGAGGTAGCCGTAGCGGTCCGAGTCGTGCATCATTAGCAGCATCCGAAACCAGAGTCCTTGAGCAGAAATGGAGCAGGCCGCCACAGGATCGCGGAGGTAGTCGCCGGGGTAGATCATGAGGGCGGGACTTTTATTCATCCGGTGGGGCGGGAAGGGGAGAAACGCAGCGCGGTTAGGGGATCTTGCCCGTCAGTTCCCACTCGCGGATTTTGGCCTCGTATGCGGCCTTGAGCGGGGCTTCGTGGGCGGATTTGAGCGATTGCAGTTTCGAGAGGCGGGAGTTGTAGGTTTGCTGTGCGGAGGAAAGAGCGGCGCGAATTGCGGCGATGATGCGCTCGTCGCGGTGGATCGTGAGGAGCAGCGGCGGGAGCTGGCGCGAGTAGGAGAGGAACTTCCACCATGAGCGGCCGGTGACGTACATGGAGCCGTGGACTTGGGCGGCGTACTCCTTGGGCAGCTCGCCGTTGTCGAGGTAGCGGACGTGGGTCGCCGGCTGTGGGCACTTGATCTCGATGCCGCCGAAATCATCGCTATCTTCGTCGCCGTCGATCAGCCCGTCCGGCGAGCAGCCAAACGTGCCATCGTCGTTCGTGATGAAGCCGACGCGCCGCACCGTGACGCCTTGGGAGAACTCGAACCACGGGAGTGCCTCGGTCTCGAGGATAACGCCCTGCTCCATCGCCCACGAGGAGCCGGTGTCCAATGGGAAGCAGCAGAGATGTTCGGCTACCTTGCGGTAAATGTACGTGTCGGGGGTCTGGCCGGTGCGCGGCTTCCACTCGGGCGTGATGAGGTTGTCGAGCTCGGACGCCGTGAAGATGCCGGCGCGGGCCATTAGCCAAGCGGAAGAGCCCTGCTTGTGATCGTGGATCTTCACGACCGCTTCCTCCGGTGCAGCTCTGCCACGAGCACGTCGTAGCGGGACGCAGGAATCTCCTCATACTTGTCGGCGCCAGCGTACCGCAGGAACTTCGCCTCGTCCGCCTTCGTCTCCCTCACCAGTTCGCGCAGATACAGCGCCTTGTCCGGCGCAATGAAAGCGCCGTCGAGTGACGCGTCGCCGTCTTCGTCTTGGTAGGCGTCCTGCCGGATGACGATGTTGAGCGCGTTGAGCAGGGCATTCCGCTTGGCGGTCGTCGCCGCCTTGCAGTCGGCTTGGGTCTCGGAGTCGGCGCGGCCGGTACGGACGGCGAAGGAATTGGACTGCGAGTGACCGCCAACGTGGCGCAGGTGGCATGTCTCGAGCACGCGACCCTCGCGGAAGCCCATCGTGAAGGATACCGTGAAGCCGTGCTTCACGAGCAGGGGCGCAACCACGCGCATGACATCCTCGTACCGCTCGTACTTGCCGCGATTCGGTATGACCGTGGAAGCGACGATGACGGGAAGATCGGCCTGGAGCGCGACGAAGGCGGCATTGAACTGGCGCTCAGCAGCCTTTTCCTCCATCCGCTCGTAGAGCCCCACCAGCTTCTCGATGGCGGCGACGTTCTCTTGGGTTACGCCCTTTTCGATGACGGCGCCGAGCATTTCACCGACGGAAGGGCCGGAGCGCGTGGGCGCGGGGGCGAGTTGTGCGGCCGGCGCGGTGGCCAACGGAAGCTCGGTGTCAACGGTTGCAGTCTTGGTCATGGTGCGGATTCAGCTTGGTTGCAGTCGTGTTCGTAGTCGGTGCGGTCATTGGCCCTCCCGCCAAAAACCGAGTCTGAAAAGGGGAGGCCCCGATGGCCCAAAGGGCGCGCATTAGGTCTTCGTGGCGCTCGCGGCGGACCGCGGCCAATTGGTCGGAAAAGGTCGGGTCGGGTAGTTGGCCGATCATGGGGCGGGTTGCTTCGTGGCTTGAGCGATGTAGTTGGCGAGAACGTCGCGCGTGTGGCTGAAGAGGAAATCGGGGTTGCCGAAGGCGTCGGAGCGGTCGCCACAGGGCCACTTGATCTCGACGGCGAACAGGCTGTTGAACGGCACGATTCGGATGGATAGGGCCTCGTTTTCGGGAGCGCCCTGCGGGTCGAGGTCGTCATTCATAGTCTAACCTCCGGCGACTCCACCGCGCTCCGGTCTTCGTGCTGGCGCACCTCGGTCCGGCCGTAGTCGGCAGGAAACAGCGCCTCCTCCAGCGTCCGCCGGCAGTACGTGCTACCCGCGATTAGCCGCGGAAAGCCGGGAATCGGCTGCGTCAGGTTCCAGTGCTCGATCACGCCGCCGAACTCGCCGAAGTCGGAAGACCCGATGTATTCGGCGGTCTCGCGCAGCGCCGCGTCGCGGTCCTGGGGTCGGAGGAGGCCGCTGGTCATAGCGCCCCTTCCCGGCCCAATTCGGGGGCCTTATACCCCTCGTTTTGTTCCCGTTTTGTTGCCAACCACTCTGGTTTAGAGTGGTGGCTCAGACCGGAATCGAACCGGTGATTCAAGACCCCCGGTGAAAGCCGTCTAAAAGTGGTTGCATCCAGCAGGAGAAAAGTTGCGTCGGGTGTGTTCTGCTGTTGCCGGTTGTTGCCGTGCCCCGCGACGCCAACGTCTACACGCGCGATGATCGCCCCCACTACTTCGTCGCGTACTTCTGCACGCGCCGCCTGAAACGCGTTCATGAGGCGACCCCCTTCCGGGTCGACGACCCGACGGGAAAGCGAAAGGCCCACGCCTTCGCCGCGGCCAAGAGCGAGGCAGCAATCGCGTTCCGCGGTGCCGCCAAGCGCGAAATCTGGAACGCTTGGGTGCCGCGCTACGTCAATGATCGCTACCGCTCGAGCCCGCTCAGTCTCAAGCGGGCCGCGAACGCCTGGGCGTGGCTGAACCTGTACCTGGTCGAGAAGTCCATGCACGTGCCGGCGACCGTCACCCACGAGCACGTCATGAACTACATCCCGTGGCGTCTCGGCCATACCCGCCATTGCGGAAAGGCGTACTCGCGGAATACGGCCATCACCGAGTTGAAGATTTTCGGCGTCATCATGGACGAAGCCGTGCGGCGCGATTACTGCCTGCGCAATCCGTGCGCGCGGCTTCGGCTGCGGCGAGACCCCCCGAAAGAGAAGCCCGAGCTGACGGACGAGGAGATTGCGCTGATTCGCGCCGAATGCGCGCGCCGCGAGGCGCATCTGCCGATTGCGGCGCAATGGATGACCACCTCGTTTGAAATCGCCCTGCATACGTGGTGCCGCCTCTCCAGCACGCAGATTCCAATGCATCTGGTGGATCTCGAAAGGGGCGAACTCACCGTGCGCGCCAAGGGAGGCAAGATGCAGGCGATTCCGATTCACGAGAATTTGGTCCCGCGGCTGCGTGCGCTCAGGGCGGCCAAGGCACCATTCACCTGCGTCCTGCCGAGGCTCGCGGCAAAGGAGTGGTGGGCGCTGCGCCAGAAGATCGGAATTGGCCACACGTGCTTTCATTCTACGCGGGTTTCAGGCATAAGTCGCGCGCGGCGCGCAGGCGTGCCCGAGTCGTTTGCAATGAGGATTGCGGGGCACAAGAACCCGACGGTTCACCGGATTTACCAGCGCGAGCAGACGGGCGAACTTGCGGCGCATCTGAACAAGGTGAAGTTTGCCCCGGCTCCAGAGCCCACGCCCGGCGCGCAACAAACTCCGGGTGGTTCTCCCACCACTTGAGGATGCCGCGGCGCGTGGCGAACTGGCCGCGCCAGGGGCATTCTGGAGTGTTGCGGGAGGCGCGGTGCATCGCCTTGAGGTAGGAAGGGGATAGGCCGGTGGCGTCGGATTGCCGGTCGTAGCCGCGGAGCGGGGTGGAGTCGTCGGGCGCACGCGTCGTCGTGGTGACGGAGTAGTGACCGGGGGCGACTGTGGGCGCGGCGTTCATGATTCGTTCGCTAAGGCTTCTCGATTTTCACCCAGCCCTCGCGCTGGCCCAGGAAGCGCACGCGGCCGGCGCGGCGTTCACGCTGCAAAAGCCGGTCGGCAACGCGTGAGGGGGACGCGTAGCGGACGCCCATACCAAACGCGCCAATCCCCGCTCGCGTTGCAGCGGCGCGAACATCGTTGAACGTGAAAACCCCGACCATTGCCTCGAGGATCGCGGCTTCTTGCTCGGGGGTGATGATGACTCCGTTTTGCGTCATGTGTTGTTCCCCTGTCAGGGGTTCAGCGCGGTCTTGGCGATGGCCGAAGAAGTGGTGCCGCGGAGTTTAGAAATCCGCTCCAATGCCTCGCGCAGCCTGGCGTTCTCGGCCTCCTGGGCGTTTAGCGTGGTCCGCGCGCGCATGAGCGTGAGTATGGCGGGGTGCTGCTTCTGGCGCAGATCGTCGATCCATCCGTCGAGGGCTTCTTTGAGGTCCGCGTCTATGGTTCGTTCAGGCCACCCGCGGCATTTTGCCGTTCTTCTCCCCGCGAACCGACTTCCACCACAGTTCGGGAAGCCCGGTCCACTCGTAGATCGAAGCGTCAAGGCGCCACACGCGGTAGCGCCAGCGATACCAGCGCGAGTTAGCACGGTTCCAGTTGATGGGAGGCTTGATCGCGCCGCGCACGCCGTAGCGGAGGCGGTAGAGAAAACGAACGACGATCTTCATAGGCGTTGTTTAACTTGCGACCTTCACCCCGTCGCTAATCTCGCTCAGCCGCTCCGCGCTGTTCGCGATCAGCGGCACGAACGTCCGCGCCTCGGCCGGCGTGATCGCCGTTCCGCCCTCCGAGGTCGGGCACTGCGCCGCCGCGATCCGCGACAACGCCTCCCTCTGCCGCTGCTCCGCGCCGTACATCGCGTCCCGCAGCTCCGTCAGCGCCGCGATCAGGTCGTCCAGGATGATCCGCAGCACGCCGCACCAGAAATGCGCGCCCCACCATCCCGCCGCACGCGCGCGCTCGGCCACGCTCGCGAGCTTCGCCGACAGTTCGGCAGCGTAGCCGCCGACGGTGGATTTGGGGTCTTCGATCATTTGTCCGCGTCCTTTTTCTCGCGTTCATCCGAAAGGATTTTCGCGTTCGATCCTACGGCACCAATGAGTCCCGAGAAATATTTCCAAATCGCGCTCACGGTGCCGCCACGAATCGCGCTCACGGTGCCGCCACAAATCCCGCTC
>DASPNR010000003.1 GCA_035626395.1 Candidatus Limnocylindrales bacterium
GGACAGGAAAGGACAGGAAAGCGGTACCAGCAAGCCTTCGCGGCATTCGCGCAGTTGTCAGAATGGACCTTATCGGACCCGGGCGAGACCATAGAACCGGTGGCGATACGATGCGGAAGTGCGTTTGAATGTCTTATCCGCCCAGGCAAGCCGACGCAGAACTGCTACGTCGAGAGTTTCAACGGCCGATTGCGCGACGAATGTCTGAACGAGAACTGGTTTGCGAGCCTGCGAGAGGCGCGCATCGTGATCGAGGGATGGAGACGGGAGTACAACACGGAACGACCCCACGGATCGCTTGGAAAGCTCACGCCGGATGAGTACCGGAGGCAATTCCGACGACCGCTAACTGGAGAAACAATGACCGCGGGACTGGCATAACTCCCGGACGTGAAACGGGGGGCAGGTCACAATAGTAGCGGGACGGCGGGTATGTTAGGAGTGTCTCTGAGCTAATACAAGGCAGAAAAAAATGCGCCGGAAATTCACTTCGAATCATTCGCTGACCGTCACGTTCGTAACCCTGTTGCTGCTTTTGAGCGCGGCGTTTGCATCCACCGGCGCTAGCGCAGTTCTGAAATGCGGTCAGCCGGTCTCAGCGGGATCTCAACCGACGGCGTCCGACTCTTTGGTCGCCCTGAAGGCTGCCGTTGGCTTGCCGTCGTGTGACGTCACGCCATGCGTTTGCGATGTCACTGCACCTTCCGGAATCACGGCAACCGACGCTTTGAGCATCCTGCGTGCTGCAGTCGGCTTGGCGACGGCCCTTACGTGCTCGTGTGCGCCCTGCTCATCCTTCGCATTCTCGGCGACCGATGGTGGCGTAATGGACAGCGGCTGGACCGGCAAAGCTCATGGCGTCACACTGCCGAGAGGAGACCTATTCGGTGCCGCGGTCGCCAAGCGCTGTGCGGGCGATGGATCTACGTGTACCTCGAACGCAGACTGCGACGACGGCAAGTGCCAGTCTACCTGCGATTGCCAAGCTGACACAGCCTGCGACATCGTAGGACCCACCTCACCGCGGCGCTGCCTATCATCGCATGACACTTGTACGAGCAATGCAGATTGTAGCAGCCCATGTGTCCATTTGCTGGGCCCACCGACTCCACTCTCTTTGGCCGGAAATCCCGTTTGTGTCGTCACGTATTTTGACTCCGAGATGAACGGGATGTTCGACGTCAGTACTGGGAACCTCCGGTGGGATGCCGTACTGCGCCGTCGAAGCCATCTTGGCATATCACTCGACCAACCATGTCCGCGGTGCGGCGCGCCGGAAGAAGATCCTTCTATCGGCGACGCTTCGACGTGCGTCGGAGGCAGTAACAACGGGTTGGTATGTATAGTCGATGCAGTTCATCCCGAGTTTGGCGGAACTTCGTACGGTTGCCCACCGACACCAAGCCAGTTCGTGAACTCTGTGCCGTTTAGACTCAACGCGACAACAGACTCGATCGAGAGGACGGCGCAGTTTGCCTGCTCGGGTGGTGATGCTGCTTCTCATCCATCGCGAGGCACAGGTAAATGTGTAGATAACGAGCAGTCGTGCTCTAGCAACGCTGATTGCATGCGCTGCGTGGCAGATACCTCGCTTCCATGTGCTAGTAACGCTGAATGCGGAGACGTTGGGCCCTGTGCTGCAGCGCCGGATCAGCCAATTAGCTGCGGCTATTGGTGTCACTGCGGCATATGTGGTGATGCGAGTGGATTATCGTGCTTCAGCAACGCGGATTGCGCAGAGGGCGTTTCCTGCGTGGCCGATATGCTTTCAATGCAACAGTTGAAGCCCAATGATTGCGTAAACGACGACCATATTTGCGGGACATCATCAGGGGAGGAATGTGCCACCACTCGTCTCGGCGAGTGCGCGGCCGCCCCCGAGCGCCTATGCGCTACTGATTCAGATTGCCTTGCAGCTGGTCCGTGCGTGCCTAACATGGACCTTCCATGCTTCGAACATAAGATCTCTCGCAATGGAGAATCAGCTTCGTTCACCACTTTGTGCCGCACGGCGCCGTCTACCTTGGCTTGTCAATCTAGCGCTTCTTGCGGGATGGATGACGAGTGCATTGAGGCCTCGGACCTTCGAGTCGTGGCTGTTTATTGTTCGCCCGGTGAGCAGACGATCTTGAATGCCGCGGCGGGATTGCCTGGACCTACAGCATGGGCAGCGTCGCTACGAGTGGAGGCGTGCGCGTGCGGCGATGGAACCGTCGGCTGCAACGAGGCGTGCGACGATTCCAACACCAGTTCCGGTGATGGGTGCGACGAGTTCTGCGCGCTCGAAAAGTAACTGGAGAATCCCGCGTATTGGCCTCAGCGATTTCCGACCATCGCTAAACGGTTGCAGGTCTTGAGCGTCCTTTTCTTGTACGGCTGCATCAATCACGCCGTCCGGCTCCACGAGAAGCCGTGTGGCCGCCCTGGTCGGCGAGTGTGAGCGACGTTCCCCCTTCCGAAGCGAACCATTCCATGAGCCAGTTCTGCCGTATCCGTTCGGCCAGTCGCGTCTGGCCTGACGGCCGCCTGACCGTAAACGTCCGATAGTCCCCGCCTTCCGCGGCCCGGCGGCGTCCTGCGAAAATGCGGACCAGGAGGTTCGCCATGCCCAAGCCGAAACGTCGTATCCGCCGTACCCGTACCGCCCAAGAGATCGCCGCGATCCTGGCCGCCTTTGATCGCAGTGGCCAGTCCGCCGCAGCCTTCGCCCGAACCAGGCCGATGTCGCTGAGCACGTTGCGATTCTGGCTGCGGCGCCGTCGCGGCGTCGTCACCGTCCCGAAACTGGTGCCGGTCAAGGTGATCGCGGCGCCGATGGCGGCGGCGCCGACGCCGCCGATCGAGATCGTGTGTCAACGGGAACCCAAAATTCCCCAGGTATGGGAACTGAAAATTCCCCACCCTCAGTTTCACTGCTGCGCCTCTGCCTCTTGAACCAAGCCGGCCTTGAGCTTGTCCTTTAGCCGGTAAGAATTGCCGCGGATGTTGAGCGTGATCGCGTGGTGCAGCAGCCGGTCCAGGATGGCGGTGGCGATCACGCGGTCTCCGAACACGTCGCCCCAGCTCCCGAGGCTCTGGTTGCTGGTCAGGATCATCGGCCCGCGCTCGTAGCGGCGGCTGACGAGCTGGAAGAACAGGTTGGCTCCTGTGCGGTCGATGGGCAGGTAGCCGATCTCGTCGACGACCAGCAGCCGCGGCACGGAGTAGAACTTGAGCTTCTCTTCCAGCCGACCTTCGCCGAGCGCCTTGGTCAGGCTGGCGATCATCGCCGCGGCCGTCGTGAACAGTACGCGGTAGCCGCGTTCGATTGCGCGCAGGCCAAGGCCGACCGCGAGGTGAGTCTTGCCCACGCCGGGCCGCGGCGCGGGGACAGGAAAGGACAGGAAAGCGGTACCAGCAAGCCTTCGCGGCATTCGCGCAGTTGTCAGAATGGACCTTATCGGACCCGGGCGAGACCATAGAACCGGTGGCGATACGATGCGGAAGTGCGTTTGAAT
>DASPNR010000004.1 GCA_035626395.1 Candidatus Limnocylindrales bacterium
TTTTAACCGGATTTCCATCGACTACGCCTTTCGGCCTCGCCTTAGGTGCCGACTTACCCTGAGCAGATTAACTTTACTCAGGAAACCTTAGGTTTACGGCGCGCGGGGTTCTCACCCGCGTTATCGCTACTTATGCCGACAGAGTCTTTTCTGATCGCTCCAACGGCCCTCTCGGTGCCGCTTCGCAGCTACAGAATGCTCGCCTACCATCGTGTCCGAAGACACAATCCGAAGCTTCGGTGCGTGGTTTGAGCCCCGTTGTATTGTCGGCGCAGGGCTGCTTGACCAGTGAGCTATTACGCTTTCTTTAAAGGATGGCTGCTTCTAAGCCAACCTCCTGGCTGTCAGTGCTTCCCCACTTCCTTTTCCACTAAACCACGACTTGGGGACCTTAGCTGTCGGTCTGGGCTGTTTCCCTCTCGACCACGAATCTTAGCACCCGTAGTCTGACTCCCGGATATCGCTCATCGGCATTCGGAGTTTGATTGGGTTCGGTAACCCTGTGGGGCCCCTAGCCCATTCAGTGCTCTACCACCGATGGCGTCAGTCCGAGGCTAGCCCTAAAGCTATTTCGGCGAGAACGAGCTATCACGAGATTTGATTAGCCTTTCACCCCTAAGCACAGGTCATCCAAACGGTTTTCAACCCATACTGGTTCGGACCTCCACGTGGTGTTACCCACGCTTCATCCTGCCCATGCCTAGATCATCTCGCTTCACGTCCGAATACCACAGACTAAACGCCCTATTAAGACTCGCTTTCGCTTCGGCTCCGGCATCCGCCTTAACCTTGCCTGTGACATTCACTAGCCAGCTCATTATGCAAAAGGCACGCGGTCAGCCAGGACGAACCTTGGCCTCCCACTGCTTGTAAGCAAACGGTTTCAGGTACTATTTCACTCCCCTCACCGGGGTTCTTTTCACCTTTCCCTCACGGTACTGGTTCACTATCGGTCACTTCGGAGTATTTAGCCTTACCGGATGGTCCCGGCGAATTCATGCAGGATTCCTCGTGTCCC
>DASPNR010000005.1 GCA_035626395.1 Candidatus Limnocylindrales bacterium
TTGGCGCGAGGAGCGGCGTGTGCGCACCTCGCTGCGGCTCTCGGGTCTGCCCACCGGTCAGACCATCGGCAGCTTCGACTTCAGCTTCCAGCCTTCCATCGAACGCAGCCGCATCGAGACGCTGGGGACGTGCCAGTGGATTCGCGAGAACCGCACCCTGCTAATCCAGGGACCTCCCGGCGTCGGAAAGACGCACCTGGCCATCGCTCTTGCGGTGCGCGCGGTCGAATGTGGCTTCGGTGTCAGCTTCTGCCGGCTCGACGAGCTGATGGCAGCGCTGCGGCGCGATGCCGAGCTGTCGCCGTCGAGGCTGCGGCGAAAGAAGTACCTGTCAGCCTCGCTGCTGGTCATCGACGAAGTCGGCTTCGATCCGATGACGCGCCAGGAGGCCAGCCTGTTCTTTCGCCTGGTGTCCCACCGCTACCAGCGCGGCAGCATCCTGATCACGACGAACAAGGGGATTCGGGAGTGGCCCGAGATCCTGGCCGGCGACGAGGTGCTGGCGACGGCGATCCTGGACCGGCTGCTCCACAACAGCCACGTCCTGGACATCAAGGGACGCAGCTACCGGCTCCGGGACCTGGAACGGGCCGTGACCCAGCAATCGTAAAGGAGGATGTCGCCGACGACGCAGAACCGAAACGGAACGGTCGAAGAATCGGGAGCTTAGGATCAACCGAGGTGCGCGAATCTGGATGTCGTCTTAGTGCGCGAGACTGGGTGTCGCTGGACAATCAACCAGGCGCCGCGGCTACACCACCGACCCCACGCATCGGCCGAAGGCGCACCAGCGCTACCTCGAATGGTCGCCCGAGCGGATCATGCGCTGGGCACAGACGGTCGGCCAGGAGACCTCTGCGCTCGTCGAGCACATCCTGCGCACCAAGCCGCATCCAGAGCAGGGATTCCGCTCGTGCCTCGGCGTGATCTCGCTCGCGCGTCGCTACGGCAGCGAGCGCGTCGAAGCAGCGTGCCGAAGGGCACGGCGGATTGGCGCGCCAAGCTACACCAGCGTCAAATCCATTCTCGCCGCGGGCCTGGACACGCGTCCGCTACCCGAGCCCGAGCAACCCGCGCTTGCCCTGGAGCACGAGAACGTGCGCGGCCCCGAGTACTACCACTGAAGGCCAAAGGAGGAATAATGACCGACGAACAGACATTCGAAAAGCTCTACGGCATGCGCATGAACGGCATTGCCAGCGCGCTGCGCGAGCAGCTGGCGAGTCCCCAGAGCGTCGACGGCCTTACATTCACGGACCGGCTCGCGATGCTCGTCGACCGCGAATGGAACGAGCGAGAGAACCGCAGCCTTACTCGCCGGCTCGCACTGGAGTTCCCCCGCTTTCGCGGACAGTTTGTGACTATCGAACTGCGGCCATCGCTAGCGCCTTCCTCTCGTAGTTGACCGGCGACATGTAGTCCAGGCCTGAGTGCCGGCGGCGCGTATTGTACCAGCCCTCAATGAAC
>DASPNR010000006.1 GCA_035626395.1 Candidatus Limnocylindrales bacterium
CACGCCGTTCTTCAACGGCTACCGGCCCCAGTTCTACTTCCGCACCACCGACGTCACGGGCGTATGCACGCTGCCCGAGGGCACCGAGATGGTGATGCCGGGTGACACCATCAACATCGCGGTCAACCTGATCACGCCCATTGCCATGGATGAGGGCCTGCGCTTCGCCATCCGCGAAGGCGGCCGCACCGTGGGTGCCGGCGTGGTCGTGAAGATCACCGAGTGAAGAGCGGACGAGCGGACAGCGCGAGCCAAAGGAACATCGTTTCAGTGACATCGACCCAGGTACACGCCCAGGTACACCCCAATGATGAGTGAGCGCATCCGCATCCGTCTCAAAGCGTACGATCATCGCGTACTGGACCAGTCCGTGCGCGAGATCGTCGACGCAGTTCGCCGCACGGGCGGGCGCGTCGCCGGACCCGTACCCATGCCCACGCGCATAGAGCGTTTCACCGTGAACCGCTCTCCGCACGTGGACAAGAAATCGCGCGAGCAGTTCGAGATCCGCACTCACAAGCGGCTTCTCGACATCCTCGAGCCCACGCAACAGACGATCGACTCGCTCGGCAAGCTCGACCTGCCTGCCGGCGTCGACGTCGAGATCAAGCTGCACTAGGTGAAGCGATGCTCGGTTTGATTGGCAAGAAACTCGGGATGACCCAGCGCTTCGTCGGCGATGGCAACGTCGTTCCGGTCACGGTCATCGAGACGGGGCCGTGCACCGTGGTGCAGGTTCGCACGCGCGATCGCGACGGCTACGACGCGCTCCAACTCGGCTTCGGCAAGCGCCGCGAGAAGAACCTGAGCAAGGCCGAGCGCAACCACCGCGCCAAGGGCGGCCGGGCCGACTTCAACACGCTTCTCGAGTTCCGGCTGGACGGTCCCGCCGAGTACGAGGTCGGGCAGCAGCTGACGCTGGATGCGCTGTTCTCGGCCGGCGACCGCATCGACGTCACCGGCACGACCAAGGGCAAGGGCTTCCAGGGCGTCATGAAGCGGCACGGCTTCGGCGGCCATCGCGCCACGCACGGCACGCACGAGTCGTTCCGCGGCCCCGGCTCCATCGGCTGCCGTTCCTTCCCGGGCCGTGTGTTCAAGGGCAAGCGCATGGACGGCCACATGGGCCAGGTGCGGCGCACCACGCAGAACCTGTCGGTCATCGAGGTTCGGCCCGAGCAGAACCTCATTCTGGTCAAGGGCGCCGTGCCCGGCGCCAAGGGAACCGAGATCGTCGTTCGCCCGGCGGTCAAACGCGGCCGCGCCGGACGCCGTCCGGTCGCGGAGGCCTGAGGACGATCATGGAGACGTCGGTCTACAACCGCAGCAATCAGGAGGTGGGGCGCGTGTCGCTGCCCGCCATCTTCGAGACGCGCGTCAACGACAGCCTGCTGTTCGATCAGGTGCTGAGCCAGCTCGCCTCGCGGCGCGCCGGCACGCATGCGACGAAGACGCGCGGCTTCGTCAGCGGCGGCGGCAAGAAGCCGTGGAAGCAGAAGGGCACCGGCCGCGCGCGTGCCGGCTCCTCGCGCTCCCCGATCTGGCGCGGCGGCGCGATCATCTTCGGACCGCAGCCGCGCAGCTACGACTACCGCCTGCCGCGGTCCTCGCGAAAGGGCGCGCTGGCCAGCGCGCTGGCGCAGAAGGCGCGTGACGGTCAGCTCAAGGTCGTCGATGCGCTCGCGCTGGATCAGCCCAAGACCAAGGAGCTGGCCGCGCTGCTGTCGGCGCTCGGGGTGGCCGACAGCGTGCTCGTCGTCATCGGCGAGCGCGATCGCAACATCGAGCTGGCCGGCCGCAACATCCCGCGCGTCCTGGTCCTGCCGGTGGAGGGCCTGAACGTGTACGACATCCTCAAGTACAAGAACCTGCTCGTGGCGCAGGAGACCCTGGCGGCGATTCAGGAGCGGCTGGAAAAGTAGGTGGAAGGCATGAGCTCCGTATTTCAGACGCTCAAGGCGCCGGTGATCACCGAGAAGGGCACGCTGGTGGCCGAGTCCAACCAGATCGTCTTCAAGGTGCACCCGCAGGCGACCAAGACCCAGATCCGCAGCGCCGTCGAGGAGCTGTTCGAGGTCAAGGTCTCGGCCGTGCGCACGGTCAACTACATGGGCAAGCGCAAGCGCTACGGCCGCACCATGGGCACCAAGCCCAAATGGAAGAAGGCCTACGTGACGCTGGCCGACGGCAACGCCGCCGACCTGCTCGAGAAGATCTGACGAGGGGACCAGGAACGTGGCAGTCAAGATTTTCAAACCCTCTTCGCCGGGCCGGCGCTTCCAGACCGGCTTCGACTTCGAGGAGATCACGCGCACCGAGCCCGAGAAGTCGCTGCTGGGGCCGATCAAGAAGTCGGGCGGGCGCAACGCGCGCGGCCGCATCACCTCGCGCCATCGCGGCGGCGGGCACAAGCGCCGCTACCGCCTGATCGACTTCCGGCGCGACAAGGATGCGATTCCCGGCCGCATCGACTCGATCGAATACGATCCGAACCGCTCCGCACGCATCGCGTTGCTCGTGTATGCGGACGGCGAGAAGCGCTACATCGTCGCGCCCGAAGGGACCAAGGCCGGCGACACCATCACCTCGGGCCCCGAGTCCGACATCAAGCCGGGCAACACGCTTCCGCTCGAGCGCATCCCCGTGGGCACCACGGTCCATTCGATCGAGCTCAAGCCTGGCGCCGGCGGCAAGATCGCGCGCAGCGCCGGCTGCGGCGCCCAGCTCGTCGCCAAGGAAGGCGACTACGCGCTCCTGCGCCTGCCTTCGGGCGAGCTGCGCAACGTGCGCAAGACCTGCCGCGCCACCGTCGGCCAGGTCGGCAACGCGCAGCACGAGAACATCTCGATCGGCAAGGCGGGCCGCGCGCGCTGGAAGGGCAAACGCCCGCAGACGCGCGGGATCGCCATGAACCCCGTCGACCATCCGCATGGCGGCGGCGAAGGCCGCGCCAAGGGCAATCATCCGCAGACGCCGTGGGGCAAGCCGACCAAGGGCGCCCGGACGCGCAGCAACGCACGCACCGACAAGTTCATCGTGGCGCGGCGCAAGAAGAAGTAGCCGGAGGAACCGCAGTGCCGAGGTCCATCAAGAAAGGTCCGTTCGTGGATGCCTTCCTTCTCAAGAAGGTGTCCAGCCAGAGCGTCGACGACCGGCGTCCGATCAAGACCTGGTCGCGGCGCTCGACCGTCGTGCCCGAGTTCATCGGCTACACGCTGTCGGTGCACAACGGCCGCCGTTTCCTGCCCATCTACGTCACCGAGAACATGGTGGGCCACAAGCTCGGCGAGTTCGCTCCGACGCGCACGTTCCAGGCGCACTCGGGCGCGCGCAAGACCGAAGTGAAGAAGTAGGGCGCGTCATGGAGACCAAGGCCATCGCTCGCTACCAGCAGATCTCTCCGCAGAAGTGCCGCCTGGTCGCCGACCTGGTGCGCGGCTGCGACGTCGAGAAGGCGCTGTCGATCCTGGAGTTCACGCAGAAGAAGGCGGCTCGCCTGGTCGAGAAGACCGTGCGCAGCGCCGTCGCCAACGCCGAGAACAACGACAACGCCGACGTCGACAAGCTCTACATCAAGACGATCATGGTGGATCCGGGGCCGCATGCCGGCCGCTTCCGGCCGCGCGCCCAGGGCCGCGCCACCGCCATCCGCAAGCGCACGAGCCACATCACGGTGGTCGTCGACTCGCGCGAGAAGAAGGCACGAGGCTAGTTCCAGTGGGACAGAAGACACATCCGAAGGGTTTTCGCCTGGGCGTGACCGAGACGTGGGACGCGCGCTGGTTCGCCGGCAAGACCTACGCCGACCTGCTCCAGCAGGACCTCAAGATCCGCAAGTTCCTCAAGAAGCGCCTCAGCCATGCCGGCGTCCCGCGCATCGAGATCGAGCGCGCGGCGCGCAACGTCCGCGTGCACATCCACACCGCCCGTCCCGGCATCGTCATCGGCAAGAAGGGCGCCGAGATCGAGAAGCTCAAGGCCGACATCGTCAAGATGGCGGGCAAGGACAGCTTCGTCGAGATCCACGAGATCCGCCGCCCCGACCTCGACGCGCAGCTGGTGGCCGAGAACATCGCGCTGCAGCTCGAGCGCCGCGTGATGTTCCGCCGCGCGATGAAGGAAGCGGTGGCGCGCGCGATGCGCATGGGCGCGCAGGGCATCCGCGTGCAGTGCGCCGGGCGCCTGGGCGGCCACGAGATCGCGCGCACCGAGTGGTACCGCGAGGGCCGCGTTCCCCTGCACACGCTGCGCGCCGACGTTCAGTACGCGCTGGCCGAGGCCCGCACCACCTTCGGCGTCATCGGCGTCAAGGTGTGGGTCTACAAGGGCGAGGGCGTCACCAAGCTGCACGAGGAGCCGGCGGCGCCGCGCAAGGCCGGAGCACCCGGAGCGTAGAGAGCCATGCTGCAGCCCAAGAAGACCAAGTTCCGCAAGATGCAGAAGATGAAGGGCCGCGAGCGCGGGCTTGCCCACACCGGCAACCAGCTCAGCTTCGGCGACTACGGGCTGATGGCCACGGACTGGGGACGCCTGACGGCGCGCCAGATCGAGGCCGCCCGTATCGCCATCACGCGCCACATCAAGCGCGGCGGCCGCGTCTGGATCCGCATCTTCCCCGACCTGCCCATCACCAAGAAGCCGGCGGAAGTCCGCATGGGCAAAGGCAAGGGATCGCCCGAGGCCTGGGTCTGCCCGGTGCAGCCCGGCCGCATGTTGTTCGAGATGGAAGGCGTCGAGCCGGAGATCGCCAAGCAGGCGATGCGCCTGGCGGCGCACAAGCTGCCGATCTCCACGCGCTTCTGCGCCAGAGAGGAAGCCGGTCATGCTGCCCACTGAAGTTCGCAAGCTGTCCGAAGCCGAGCTCGGCAAGCGCGTCCAGGAGCTGCGCGAGAAGGTCGCGCGCCTGACCATGAAGCGCAACGCGCGCCGGCTCGACAAGCCCTCCGAGCTGATTGCCGCGCGCCGTGATCTGGCGCGCATGCTGACGATCGCCGGCGAGAAGCGCCGTAGCGCCGTCAAGGGAGTGAAGTGATGAGCGAGGTTGCCACCATGGAGCGCGCGCGGGCCCGGACCCGCGAAGGCCTCGTCGTCAGCAACAAGATGGACAAGACCGCGGTGGTCTCCGTGGCGCGCCGAGTCCGGCACGGCAAGTACCACAAGACGCTGGTCCTCCACAGCAAGTACATGGTCCACGACGAGCGCAACGAGTGCGAGGTCGGGGACCGCGTGCTGATCGTGGAGTCGCGCCCGCTGTCGCGGCACAAGCGCTGGCGCCTGCGCCGCGTGCTCGAGAAGGCCGTCAAGGCCATCGAGATCATCGACGAGCCGACGGGCCAGAGCGACGCCAACGAGCCCGAGCGCGCCTAGGCGAAGAGGACGGATCAGATGATCAGCCAAGAAACAGTCCTGGACGTGGCCGACAATTCGGGAGCGCGCCGCATCCTTTGCATCCGCGTCCTCGGCGGCACGCGCCGCCGCTATGCGCGCATCGGCGACGTCATCGTGGGCAGCGTCAAGGAAGCCATTCCGGGCGGCAAGGTCACCAAGGGCCAGGTCGTCAAGGCGGTGGTGGTGCGCACCAAGCGAGAGACGCGCCGCCCCGACGGCTCCTACATCCGCTTCGACACCAATTCGGCGGTGATCCTGGACAACCAGGGCGAGCCCGTCGGAACCCGCATCTTCGGACCGGTGGCGCGCGAGCTGCGCGCCCGCAAGTTCATGAAGATCATCTCGCTGGCTCCCGAGGTCCTGTAAGCGTCATGGCCAAGCAGAACATCAAGAAGGGCGACACCGTCATCGTCATTGCCGGGCGCGACCGCGGCAAGACCGGCAAGGTCGTGCGCCTGGTGCACGAGGACGACAAGATCATCATCGAGCGCATCGCCGTGGTGAAGCGCCATCGCAAACCTCGCGGGCAGGAGCCCGGCGGCATCCTGGAGAAGGAGACTCCGATCCACATCTCCAACGTCATGCTGCTGGACCCGGCCAGCAACAAGCCCACGCGCGTGGGCCGCAAGATCATCGAACACGGCGGCAAGCGCCGCAGCGTCCGTCTGGCCCGCGTCAGCGGCGAGACCATCGACGCGAAGTAGAACGGGAAGAGAATGGCTACCGAGAAACCGACGCTGCAAAAGCGCTACGAGAACGAGATTCGGCCCGCTTTGCAGAAGCAGTTCGGCCACACCTCCGTCATGGCCGTGCCGCGTCTGACCAAGATCGTGCTCAACGTGGGCATGGGCGACGCGGTCCAGAACCCCAAGCTCATCGACGGCGCCGTCGACGAGCTGGCCAGGATCACCGGTCAGAAGCCGGTCGTCACGCGCGCGCGCAAGGCGATTTCGAACTTCAAGCTGCGCGAGAACATGCCGATCGGCATCGCCGTGACGCTGCGCCGCGAGCGCATGTACGAGTTCCTGGAGCGGCTGATCTCGGTGTCGCTGCCGCGCGTGCGCGATTTCCGCGGCCTGCTCCCGCGCGGCTTCGACGGCCAGGGCAACTACAGCCTCGGCCTGCGCGAGCAGATCATCTTTCCCGAGATCGACCTGGACAAGGTCGACAAGGTTCACGGGCTGAGCATCACCATCGTCACCACGGCAACCGACGACGCGCAGGGCCGCGCACTGCTGACGGCGCTGGGCATGCCGTTCCGTGCGCCGGCCGGGCAGCAGCAGCAGCAACAGCAGGGGTAACAGGCAGTGGCCAAGAAGTCTTTGATCATCAAGTCGCAGCGCAAGCCGAAGTTCGGCGTGCGCGGATACACGCGGTGCCTGCAGTGCGGCCGGCCGCGCAGCGTCTACCGCCGTTTCAAGCTCTGTCGCATCTGCGTGCGCAACCTTGCCCGCGAGGGAGCGATCCCCGGCCTCGTCAAGGCGAGCTGGTAGGCGAGGGAGGAACCGACCATGTCGATGACCGATCCCATTGCCGATCTGCTCACGCGCATCCGCAACGCCTGCCACGGCCGGCGCGACCACGTGGTGCTGCCGTGGTCCCGGGTCAAGGAGGGCATCGCGCGGGTGCTGCGCGAGGAGGGCTACGTGCGCGACTTCGAGGTGGCGGGCGAGGGCGCGCAGCGCCAGCTCACCATCTACATCCGCTACTCCGACAACGGCGCCCCGGTGCTGACCGGCGTGCGGCGCATCAGCCGTCCCGGCCTGCGCCGCTACAGCTCGTCCAAGGAAGCGCCGCGCGTTCGCGGCGGCCTGGGCGTGAGCATCCTGAGCACTCCGCTCGGCCTGCTGGCCGATCGCGAGGCGCGCCGCCGCGGTGTCGGCGGAGAAATTCTCTGCGAGGTCTGGTGACGTGTCGAGACTGGGAAAAGTACCTCTGGTCGTGCCCAAGGGCGTGACGCTGAAGGTCGAGGGCGACGAGCTGGTGGCCAAGGGCCCGCTCGGAGAGCTGCGCGTGAAGACCGACCCGGCGGTGCCTCTGACGATCGGCCCCGACAGCATCCTGGTCGGCCGCAACTCCGAGAGCCGCCACGACCGCTCGCGCCAGGGCCTGATCCGCCGCATGGTCTCCAACGCCATCGCCGGCGTCAGCACGGGCTTCACGCGGACGCTCGAGATCACCGGCGTCGGCTACCGCGCCGACGCGCGCGGCACCGATCTCCACCTGACTCTCGGCTACTCGCACCCGATCGTCTATCAGCTGCCGCCCGGCGTGAAGGCCAGCGTGGAGAAGATGACGTCGATCACGGTGTCGGGGGCCAACCGCCAGCTCGTCGGCGAAGTGGCGGCGGGGATTCGAAAGCTGCGTCCGCCCGAGCCGTACAAGGGCAAGGGCGTGCGTTACGGCAACGAGACCATCCAGCGCAAGGCCGGCAAGGCCGGCGCGGCCGGCAAGTAGCCACGAAGCAGTAGGAAGTAAGGACGATGAGCGTTTCAGAGCTTCGCAAGACCGGGCGCGACAGCCGTCGCAAGCGCGTGCGCAAGAAGGTGCTGGGTACCGACAAGCGCCCGCGCGTGTCGGTGTTCCGCTCCAACCGGTACCTGTACGTGCAGGTCATCTCCGACGAGAGCGGCCGCACGCTCGCCGCGGCCTCCACGATGGCGGCCAAGCAGGGCAACAAGACCGCTGCCCAGCAGCTCGGCAAGGACATCGCCGACCGCTGCAAGCAGCTCTCGATCAACGAAGTGGTCTTCGACCGCGGCGGGTATCGCTACCACGGCCGCGTGCAGGCCCTGGCCGATGCTGCTCGCGAAGCGGGCCTCAAGTTCTAGGACGCAGGAAGATCAATGGCGCGACGCGATCAACAGCAGGGACAGGGCACCGACAGCGAGTTCAAGGAGCGCGTGGTTCACATCAACCGCGTGGCCAAGGTCGTCAAGGGCGGCCGGCGCTTCAGCTTCAGCGCGCTCGTCGTGGTCGGTGACGGCGCGGGACGCGTCGGCTACGGCGTGGGCAAGGCCAAGGAAGTGCCGGAGGCCATCCGCAAGGCCGTCGAGCGGGCGCGCAAGGGCATGGTGCGGATACCGCTGTCGTCGGGGACCATCCCGTACGCGGTGGTCGGCGACTACGGCGCGGGTCAGGTGTTCCTGCGGCCGGCCTCGGCCGGTACCGGCGTCATCGCCGGCGGCGGAATCCGTGCGGTGGTCGAGCTGGCCGGCATCGAGAACGTGCTGACCAAGTGCCTGGGCTCGCACAACCCGCACAACATGGTGAAGGCGACCATGGCAGCTCTTTCGCAGCTCGAGGATCCGGGGGCCATCGCCGGACGGCGCGGCAAAGAGCTCAAGGAGATGATTCACTAGTGACCGCTTCGGAAAAAATGCTGAAGATAACGCTGATGGGCAGCTATCGCGGCTGCACCGAAAGACAGCGTGCCACGCTGCGGGGACTCGGCCTTTCGCGCCGCGGCCGCACCGTGGTCCTGCGTGCGACCGCGCCCGTGCGCGGCATGATCTTCAAGGTCGCGCACCTGGTGAAGGTGGAGGGCTAGGCGATGCAGCTCGATTCGATGAAGCCCGCACCGGGCTCCCGCCAGAAGCGCAAGCGGCTCGGCCGCGGACCCGGATCCGGCCTGGGAAAGACCTCGGGCAAGGGCCACAAGGGCCAGGGCGCGCGCTCGGGCGGCGCCGTGACGCCGGGATTCGAAGGCGGCCAGATGCCTCTGGCCCGTCGTCTCCCCAAGTTCGGATTCAAGAACCCGAACCGCGTCCAGTACCAGGTCATCAACATCGGGGAGCTGGCGCAGCGCTTCGAAGCGGGCGCCGTCGTCAACGCCGATGCGCTGCGCGAGCAGGGCCTGGCCAAGCGCACGAACCCGATCAAGATCCTCGGCCACGGCAAGCTCGACCGCGCGCTGACCGTGGAGGCCGACGCGTTCTCGGCCTCTGCCCGCGAGGCGATCGAGAAGGCCGGCGGCAGCGTGCAGATCGCGGCGGCCGAGCCGGCCGAGCAGGGACAAGAGTAAGCAGTGTACACCGGCTTCCAGAACCTGCCGCGCATCCCGGAGCTGCGCCGCCGTCTCGGCTTCACGCTGGCGATGCTGGCCGTCTATCGCCTCGGCGTCGCCGTGCCCACGCCGGGCATCAACGGCGATGCGCTGGCCGAGTACTTCCGGCAGGCCTCCGCCAGCGTCTTCGGGATGGTCAACCTGTTCTCGGGCGGCGCGCTCGAGCGCTTCTCGATCTTCGCGCTCGGGATCATGCCGTACATATCGGCCTCCATCATCCTGCAGCTGATGACGATGGTGGTGCCGTACCTGGAGCGGCTGTCGAAGGAAGGCGAGCAGGGACGGCGCCGAATCACGCAGTACACGCGCTACGGCACGGTGGTGCTGGCGTTCGTGCAGGGCTTCTTCATCTCGCTCGGACTGGAAGCGATCCCGGCGCCCGGCGGCGGCTCGGTCGTCTACGAGGCGGGCTGGAATTTCCGCCTGATGTCGATGATCACGCTGACCTCGGGCACCGTGTTCATCATGTGGCTCGGCGAGCAGATCTCCGAGCGCGGCATCGGCAACGGCATCAGCCTGATCATCTTCGCCGGCATCGTGGCCAGCTTCCCCTCGGCCGTGGCGCAGACCTTCGAGTACATGCGCCAGGGCGAGATCGGCCCCCTGGTCATGGCCGTGCTGGTCGCGCTGATGGTGGTGGTGATCGGCTTCATCATCTTCGTCGAGCGCGGGCAGCGGCGGATTCCGGTGCAGTACGCCAAGCGGGTGGTGGGACGGCGGCTGATGAGCGCGCAGGCCACGCACCTGCCGCTGAAGATCAACATGGCCGGGGTGATCCCGCCGATCTTCGCCTCCTCGCTGCTGATCTTCCCCGGCACCATCGCCCAGTTCGTGCAGCAGCCGGTCTTCCAGCAGGCGGCCGACATGCTGGCGCCGAACTCGATGGTCTACAACGTCATCTACGTGGCGGCCATCATCTTCTTCGCCTACTTCTACACGGCCGTCACCTTCGACCCGAACAACGTGGCCGAGAACCTCCAGAAGGCCGGCGGCTTCATCCCCGGCATTCGTCCGGGCAAGCGCACGGCGGAGTACATCGACCACATCCTGACGCGGCTGACGCTGAGTGGAGCCCTGTACATCTCGGCCGTCTGTGTCCTTCCGGCAGTGCTGATCGCGCAGTTCAACGTCCCGTTCTTCTTCGGCGGAACCGCGCTCCTGATCGTCATCGGTGTGGCCATCGACACGGTGGCGCAGATGCAGGCGCATCTGATCCAGCGCAGCTACGAAGGCTTCATGAAGAAAGGGAAGCTCAGGGGGCGCAGGTAAGCCAAATGCGGATCGCGCTGGTCGGACCACCGGGTTCCGGCAAAGGGACGCAGGGAGAGTTGCTCGGACACAAGCTGTCCGTTCCGCACATCTCTTCCGGCGACCTTCTGCGCGAGGCGACGCGTTCGGGAACTCCCTGGGGAAGCAAGGCCAAGGATTACATGGATCGGGGTCAACTTGTGCCGGATGAGCTGGTTCTGGAGCTCATCAAGGAGCGCGTGTCGCGCAGCGACTGCCGGGGCGGATTCCTGCTCGACGGCTTTCCGCGCAATCCCGATCAGGCGCTCGCGCTTGGGCGCGTGCTCAACGGTGCGGGCCTGGATCACGTGATCGCCATCGAGGTCGCCGAGCAGTCGATCGTCGAGCGTCTGTCGGGGCGCCGCACCTGCCGCGGCTGCGGGCGCCTCTACCACGTGACGTTCAATCCGCCGCGCCGCGCCGGCCGCTGCAACGTGTGCAGCAGCGAGCTGTACGTCCGGGACGACGATCGCGAGGACACGGTGCGCGAGCGGCTGCAGGTGTACCGGCGGCAGACCGAGCCGCTGATGGGGTTTTACGCGGACGCCGGGCTGCTGCGGCGCGTGGACGGCTCGGGAAGTCCCGAGCAGGTCACCACGCGGATCCTGGCCATCGTCGGTGCAGGTCGATGATCGAGACCAAGACCGACAGCGAGATCGAGCGCATGCGCCGGCCGGCCCGCATCACCAGCGAGATCCTGGCTGCGCTGCGCGAGAAGGTGCGCCCGGGCGTGACCACCGCCGACCTGGATCGCGAGGCCGAGCGAATGATCGCCAGGAGCGGGGCGCGTTCGGCGTTCAAGAACTACCGCGTCGGACCGGTCGTCTTTCCGGCCGTGCTGTGCGCGTCGATCAACGACGAGATCGTCCACGGCATTCCCTCTCCGGAGCGCGAGCTGCAGGAGGGCGACATCATCGGCCTGGACTTCGGCGTGGAGATCGACGGATTCTTCGCCGACTCGGCGGTGACGGTGCCGGTGGGCACGATCGACGAGGAGTCGCAGCGGCTGCTGGACGTGGCGCGCAGGAGCCTGGAGATCGGCATCGAGCATGCGCGCGAAGGGGAGCGCCTCGGCGACGTCGGGGCGGCCGTGCAGGAGCACGTCGAGGCCGCGGGCTTTTCGGTCGTGCGCGATTTCGTCGGGCACGGCATCGGTCGCGCGCTGCACGAGGACCCGCAGGTGCCGAACTTCGGCAAGCGCGGCCGCGGGCGATCGCTGGTGCGCGGCATGGTGCTGGCCATCGAGCCGATGGTGAACGCCGGAACGCCGCAGGTGATCGTGGACGAGGACGGCTGGACCGCGCGCACGGCCGACGGCCGGCGCTCGGCCCATTTCGAGCATACGGTGGCCATCACCAGGAACGGCCCCGAGATTTTGACGAAGGTTTGATCATGAAAGTCAGAGCGTCGGTGAAGAAGATGTGTCGCGACTGCAAGGTGATCCGCCGCCAGGGAACGGTGCGCGTGGTCTGCAAGAATCCGCGGCACAAGCAGCGGCAGGGCTGAGCCGAAGGCTCGGCATCAGCAGGAGAGAAGGTTCATGGCCCGAATTGCAGGAGTCGATCTGCCCCGCAACAAGCGGATGGAAGTCGCGCTTACCTATATCTACGGCATCGGTCGCAGCGCCGCCGCGCGGATCCTCGAGATCTCGCGCGTCGATCCCGGCAAGAAGAGCGACGAGCTCACGGACACCGAGATCAACGCCATCCGCGGCGCCATCGACCAGAACTACAAGGTCGAGGGCGATCTGCGCCGCGAAGTGGCGATGAGCATCAAGCGGCTGATGGACCTCGGCTGCTACCGCGGGCTGCGCCACCGCAAGGGCCTGCCCGTGCGCGGCCAGCGCACGCATACCAATGCCCGCACCCGCAAGGGTCCGCGCGTGGCCATCGCCGGCAAGAAGAAGGCCACGAAGAAGTAGGACGCCCATTCCCAGAAACCGGGCCCGCGCCCTTTGCACGCGAGAGAAGAGACTTACATGGCAACCAGACAGCAACAGCAGGCCACCGCCGCCGCGCGCCGGAAGAAGGCCAAGCGCGTGCCCCCCGAGGGCGTCGCGCACATCCAGGCGACCTTCAACAACACCATGGTGACGATCACCGATCCGATCGGGAACGTGGTGGCGTGGGCGAGCGCCGGACAGGCCGGCTTCAAGGGTTCGCGCAAGGGCACGCCGTTCGCGGCGCAGCAGGCGGCGGAAAAGGCCGCCCGCACCTCCATCGACATGGGCATGCGCTCGGTGACGGTGCTGGTGAAGGGGCCCGGCGCGGGACGCGAATCGGCCGTGCGGGCGCTCGGCGCCGCGGGTCTCCAGGTCATCACGATCAAGGACGTGACGCCGATCCCGCACAACGGCTGCCGCCCGCCGAAGAAGCGAAGGGTGTGAGGAGACATGGGGCCAGGTCTTGCATTCGAGCATCTGCAGATCCGAACGCTCGAGCACGACGCCTGACCCCGGCCAGCGGACGCCGCACGATCGACGTCCCCCGGAGGCAGCGCAGCGACGGGCGCCGTCACCGGAAAAATCGCGTCGCCTTTGACGAAACAGCGGCCTGCGGGCCGCCAGGCTAGAGACAAGAAGGACTATGGCACGTTACACCGATCCAGTTTGCAGACTCTGTCGCCGCGAAGGGATGAAGCTCTTCCTCAAGGGCGACCGCTGCTACACCGACAAGTGCGCCATCGAGCGCCGCAACTATCCTCCCGGCCAGCACGGCCAGGGACGCCGCCGCAAGGTGTCCGAATACGCCGTGCAGCTGCGCGAGAAGCAGCGCCTCAAGCGCTGGTACGGCGTCATGGAGAGCCAGTTCCGGCGTTACTTCGAGATGGCCGAGGCCGCCCGAGGCGTCACCGGCGAGGTGCTGCTGAACCTGCTCGAACGCCGGCTCGACAACATGGTGTACCGGCTGGGCATGGCGGCTTCGCGCGCCGAAGCCCGCCAGCTCATCCGCCACCGCCATTTCATGGTCAACGGGCGTCGCGTCGACATCCCCTCGTTCCTGGTCCGCGTCGGCGATCAGATCACGATCGCCGAGCGCAGCCGCGCGAAGGACGTCTTCAAGAAGGCCCTGGAGATTTCGCAGCGCCGCGGCGTGCCCGAGTGGCTCGAGCTCGACGCCGTGGCCTTTACCGGAAAGATCAAGCGTCTGCCTGCCCGCGAGGAGCTGACGATGCCGATCAACGAGCGCCTCGTGGTCGAGCTCTACTCCAAGTAGGCCGCGGATGTACGCTCTCAATTCCGGGACGGAGGGATTCACGCATATGTTGGACAATTGGAAGGATCTGATCCGACCCAAGCTCGAGGTTCGTGAGCTGACCGAGACCTATGGCCGCATCGAGCTCGAGCCTTTCGAGCGCGGCTACGGCACCACGGTCGGCAACGCGATCCGTCGCGTCCTGCTCTCTTCGCTCAAGGGCGCGGCGATCACGTCGGCTCGTATCGACGGCGTGCTGCACGAGTTCTCCACCATCGACGGCGTCACCGAGGACGTCACCGACATCGTCCTGAACCTCAAGGAGGTGCGGCTGCACATCCACGAGGGGCAGCGCCACGTCGGAATGGTCGAGGCGGCGGGGCCGCGCGAGGTGAAGGCGGGCGACATCGACTTCGGCCCGCACGTGACGGTGCTCAACCCCGACCATCACGTCGCCACCGTCGGTCCCGACGGCACGCTACGAATGGAGCTGACGGCCAAGCGCGGCAGCGGCTATGTCACCGCCGACCGCAATCGCGAAGAGGACACGCCGGTCGGCACCATCAACCTGGACGCGACGTTCTCCCCGGTGCGCAAGGTCAACTTCACCGTGACCAGCGCGCGCGTCGGCCAGCGCACCGACTACGACAAGCTCATCCTGGAAGTGTTCACCGACGGCAGCGTCCGTCCCGACGACGCGGTGGCGGTGGCCGCCCGCATCCTGCAGGACCAGCTGGCGGTGTTCATCAACTTCGACGTCGATGCGCTCGAGGCCGAGGAGACCAAGATCGAGCCGGCGATGGAGCAGCTCAACGACAACCTGTTCCGGTGCGTGGACGAGCTCGACCTGTCGGTCCGCTCGGCCAACTGCCTGCAGAACGCCGACATCAAGTACGTCGGCGAGCTGGTGCAGCGCAGCGAGCAGGAGATGCTCAAGACCAAGAACTTCGGCAGGAAATCGCTGCTGGAGATCAAGGAGGTCCTCGGCGAGATGGGGCTGTCGCTCGGGATGCGCATCCCGAACTTCCCCGAGCGCGAGCACCTCGACCGCATGCGCATCGAGCAGGAGAGGTACTAGGCCATGAGACACATGAAGTCCGGGCGCAAGCTCGGGCGGAACTCGTCGCATCGCGACGCCATGTTCCGCAACATGGTGACCTCGCTGATCATGCACGGCCGCATCCGCACCACCGACGCCAAGGCGAAGGAGCTGCGGCGCTGGGCCGACCGCATGATCACGCTCGGCAAGCAGGACACGGTTGCGGCGCGCCGCCGCGCGCGCGCCTACATCCGCACCGACGAGGCGGTCTACAAGCTGTTCTCGGAAGTGGCGCCGCGCTTCGCGCAGCGCGCCGGCGGTTACACGCGCATCATCAAGCTGGGACAGCGCCTCGGTGATGCCGCTCCGCTGTCCCTGGTGGAGCTGACCGAGTTGCCGCCGCCGGTGAAGAAGGCGAAGGCGGGCGAGGAGAAAGAGGCGTCGTCCCGCTGAGCATCCGCCTCGCTCGAAGAGGCGCGGCCACGGGCATGTCCACGGCGGACACGAAGCGCGAAGCGCGGCGCGGTCCGCCGCAGACACGCCCGCGGCCGCGCCGGAAGCCTGCTGGCGCGCCGTTGCGAGATGCGGTGGCCGCGACTGATCGGGTCCATGCCGCCGCGTTTCGCTCGCGGGGTTTCTCTGACATCTACGGTTTCGCATGAAAGCACGTCTGCGAGGGCTGATTGCCGGCGCGTTGGCCAGGGCGCACGAGGCGGGTGATCTCGCGAGCGCGGAGGTGCCGGCGTTCGTCGTCGAGGTTCCGCGCGACGCCACGCACGGCGATCTTGCGAGCAACGTGGCCATGCTGCTGGCGCGGCCCGAGAAGAAGTCGCCGCGCGCACTGGCCGAGCTTCTGATCCGCCACATCGGCGACGGCGGCGGCCTCCTCGCCAGGGTCGAGCCGGCCGGTCCCGGCTTCCTCAACTTCACACTGAGCGACGGTGCCTGGCGCCAGCGCCTGCTCGAGATCGTCGAGGCCGGCGACGCCTACGGCACCGGCGAGAACGGCGGCGGCCAGCGCATCCAGATCGAGTTCTGCTCGGCCAATCCCACCGGGCCGCTGCACATCGGGCACGGGCGCGGCGCCGTCACCGGCGATGCCATCGCGCGCCTGCTCGAGGCGGCCGGTTATGACGTCGACCGCGAGTACTACGTCAACGATGCCGGGGTCCAGATCGAGACGCTCGGCCGCTCGGTTCTGGCGCGCTATCGCGAGCTGCACGGCATCCACGAGCCGTTTCCCGAGGACGGCTATCCCGGCGACTACGTCGTCGACCTTGCGCAGGAGATCATCGAGCGCGACGGGCGGCGCTGGCTGGACGCGCCTGCCGACGAAGCGACTGCCACGCTCGCGCAGTGGGCCGCGGCTCGTCTGCTCGACAACATTCGCGCCGACCTCGAAGCCTTCAACGTGCGGATCGACAACTTCACCTCCGAGCGCGCGCTGCGCCAGCGGGGCAGCGTGCAGGATGCGATCGCCGAGCTTCGCCAGCGCGGGCACATCTACGAGCAGGAAGGCGCGATCTGGATGCGCACCACCGCCTTCGACGACGACAAGGACCGTCCGGTCGTCAAGAGCGACGGCGAGCTGACCTACTTCGGCTGCGACATCGCCTACCACCGCGAGAAGCTGCTCAAGGGCTACGAGCGCATCATCAACGTCTGGGGCGCCGATCATCATGGCTACGTCAGCCGCATCCGCGGCTGCCTGCAGGCGCTCGGCCTCGAGGGCGACAGGCTGCGCGTGGTGCTCGTGCAGATGGTGAGCCTCTCGCGCGACGGCGAGCCGGTGCGCATGGGCAAGAGGACGGGCGAGTTCATCCCGCTGCGCGCGGTGGTGGACGAGGTGGGCAACGATCTGGCGCGGTTCTTCTTCCTGTCGCGCAAGTCGGACGCGCACCTGGACTTCGACCTGGAGCTGGCGCGGCGGCAGACGGCCGAGAACCCGGTCTTCTACGTGCAGTACGCGCACACGCGCATCGCCGGCATCTTCCGTCAGGCCGCCGAGCGCGGCATCGGGATTCCCGAGCCGGGCATCGACGCCGTGCAGGCGCTGTCGCACCCCGACGAGATCGGGTTGATCAAGTTGCTCGCCGAGTTTCCCGAGATCGTCGATGCGGCGGCCGAGGCGCTCGAGCCGCATCGGGTCATCCACTACGTGCAGCGCGTGGCGGGCGACTTCCATCGCTTCTATTCCAGGCACCGTTGCGTCAGCGACGATGCCGAGATGACGGCCGCGCGGCTGCTGCTCGTGGGCGCGGTCGGGCAGGTGATCGGCCGGGCGCTCCGGCTGGTGGGGATCGCGGCCCCGGAGCGGATGTAGCGCGGCAGGCCGTGCGCATGCACACGGCACAGGAGAGCACGCGCTTTCGGCTCGGCCTTCTCCTCTGCCTGGCCGTCGTCGTCTTCCTGGTCTGGCCCGTCACGAACGACGGCATGATCGTCAATGCGGACGCGCCGCGGCACCTGCTGCGCGTCAAGGTCATGGCCGAACAGTTCCTGCCGTCCGGCCACGTCGACGGCTGGTCGCCGTACTGGTACCTGGGCGCGCAGCTCTTCCTGTTCCAGTCCTACGGCTACTTCCTCGTCATCGGGTTGGCCGCGCTTCTTCTGGACGGCGTGCTCGACCTGCTCACCGTCTTCAAGGTCTTCTACGCGCTGCCGGTGGTCGCGCTGCCGCTGGTCGTGGCGCACGTCGCGCGGCGGCTCGGCGTCAGTCGCGACGGCGCGGTGGTTGCGGCGATGGCCAGCCTCGTGCTCGGCACCATGCTCGGCTTCGGCATGCCAGGCCTGTTCGTGACCGGGCTCCTGCCGCACTCGGTGGGCGTGCTGCTGTTCGCACTGGCGTGGCCGGTACTGCTGGACGCGTTGGACGGCGTGCCGGGCCAGCTCTGGAAGGCCGTGCTGCTGATGGCCGCCGCGCTACTGGCGCATTTCATCACCGGCGCGTACGCGCTCGCCGTTGCCGGCCTGGTTGCTGCCGGCATCGCGGTGGTACGCCGCGATCCCGGCTTGCTCGTCCGCTACGCGGCCATTGCCGCGCTCGTGCTGCTGCTCGCCGGACATGCACTGTTCCCTTCGCTGCAGTGGCACGAGCTCGGCGGCGGCTCGGTCGGATGGGGCGAGGGAGGAGGCCGTGCCGTCGCGCTCGCCACCGGCGGCCTGTTCGGTCCGCGAGCGCTCGTCCTGCCGGCGTACGCCGCTGCGATATGGGCCGTGCTGTTCGACCGCTCGCGGCTGGCCATCACGGCCGCCGTCGCTCTGGTGACGGCGGTGCTGGCGGTGACGGGGCCTTTTTCCTGGGAGCCGCAGCCGATGGTCGAGATGATGCGGCGGGTCGTGCGGCCTCGCGCGCTGTCGTTCGTGTGTCTTGCGACGGTGCTGTTCACGGGCGTCGCCTTCGATAAGGCGCGGCCGTGGCTGAGCGCCCTTGCACGACGGTCACGCCCCGGTGCGGCGGTCGTGGTCGCCGCTGTCCTTGTCATCGTCGGCAGCGCCGCCGCCGAGCTGGCGCATCATAGGCGCAACGTGGAGACCGAGTACGCGCAGCGCAAACGGCCGAGGAAGGAGTTCGCGCGAGTCGTGCGATGGCTCGACCGCAAGGCCGAGCATGGCGCGATCGTGGCGATGGACCGCACGGCGTTCCGCTGGGCGCGCCTCGGCGTGCACAGCGTCGTCAGCGTCCTGAACTTCCACACCGGCGTCTACACGCTCGGCGGTGATCAGGTCGAGCTGACCAGCGCGGGCAGACGCGGCGATCTCGGCCGCATCATGCGCAAGGGGTCGCGCCGCGGCGCCGAGCGGCTGCGCCGGCTGGGCATCCGCTATGTCATCGTCACCAGCCAGGACGTCCGTGAGTTCTTCGAGGGCAGCGACGACTTCGTGCCGGTGCTGCAAGAGAGGCGCACGACGATCTACCGCCTGCGCGACGGCGGCTCGCGTCTGAGCGGAGAAGGGTTTTCGGTCGAGCGCTTTCGCGATCTGACGCCCGAGCACCTGCGCTGGACCGTTCGCACCGCGACGCGGCGGCGCTGGTATCCGGCAACGGCGGCCGTCAGCTGGCACCCGAACTGGCAGGCGCTCGTCGACGGCCGGCCCGTCGTTACCAGGCAGGCCAAGGACTCGCTGATCCGGCTGCGCGTGCCGGCCGGCAGCGTGCGTGTGGAGCTCAAGTTCGAGCGCAGCGCCATGGAGTCGCTCTACAACTGGATCTCCGCGCTGACGCTGGCGGGTGTGCTCGCCGCAATGGTGTCGAGGCGGCGGCAGGCCATGCGCTCGCGCGCCGCCGTCGCCGCGGCAGCGACCTGACACGACTTCGAGTCGGGAGCCGCGACTGCGGCACGAGATTCCCGGCCAGCCGCGGCCTATGCCGTTGGCGCCTGCGCCGACATCCATTCGGCGATCGCCTCGACCATCGCTGCTCGTACGTCGGCATCGCGGCGGCCCGAGCGAACGCGCACGTGGAAGGAGTGGTCGCCGTCGTCGACGATTTCGATGCGCGCACGGCCGCCGAGGTCGCGGCAGATCGGCGCCAGAAGCCGCAGATCGGCCAGCTCGTCACGCGTGCCCTGGAGGAACAGCATCGGGATGTGCACGTCGAACAGATGCAGCGCGCGATCGGTGGACGGCTTGCCGGCAGGGTGCAGCGGGAAGCCGAGGAAGACGAGACCGCGCACGCCGGCCAGCGGCGCTTGCGCCTGCGCCTGCGAAGTCATGCGCGCGCCGAAGGACTTGCCGCCGGCAAACAGTGGCAGGCCTGCGCTGCGCCGCAGTGCCTCCTCGGCAGCGGCGCGCACGGTCGCCTGTGCCAGCGCCGGAGCATCGGGCCGCCGTGCGCCGCGCTCCATGAACGGGAACTGGTAGCGCAGGACCGCGACGCCGCGCCCGGCCAGGCCGGCGGCGATGGCGGCCAGGAACTCGTGCTGCATGCCGGCGCCGGCGCCGTGCGCCATGACGTAGCACGCCCACGCATCGGGAGGCCTCTGCCACAGGCCCGAGACCTGCTGCGCCGCCGAAACCGTTATCGCGACAGCCGTGGCTTCCATGCGTGATCATGCGGCGATCCGCGCGGCGATCGTTGCCGCACGAGCGGCAGACCACCGGCGGCGCCGCCGGCGAAGGAGCATGTCCTAGATCTCGTAGTACAGCACGCCGCGGTGAACCTCGCGGCCGCGCAGCGGGCAGGTCTCGCAGGGCTCTCCCATGAGCGTGAACGCGTACTGGACGCCCTTGCGCGTGCTGGTGTGGCGGATCGGCTGCTCGCGGAAGATGTTGGCCTGGCCCAGGCGCTCGGCGATGCCGGTGCGCTCCAGCGCCTCGGCCAGATCGTCGCGCACGCCGACCAGGATCACCTGCACGCCGCGGGCCTTCATCCGCTCCAGGTGCTCGTCGAGAACGCTCATGCAGACGGCGTCCGGGCTTCGCACCCGCTTGACGCGCAACACGACGGCGCGCGTGCGTTCGCGGATGCGCGACTCGATCGTCTCCAGGTGCTGCTCCAACTCGGGCGCCGATCCGAAGAACATCTCGCCTTCGAGGCCGAAGACCATGATGCGGTCGCATACGAGCTCGTCGTGCAGACGCTCCTGGATCACGCGGTCGGGCGTGACGATGAACTCGGTCATGTGCATGCGCGCCGCGCGCGGCACCACCAGCAGGAACGACATGAAGACGCCGATCAGCACGCAGAACTCGATGCTGACGGCGACCGCCGAGACGGCCGTCACGGCCACGATGATGGTGTCGAAGCGGGAGGCGCGCACGTGGTAGCGCAGCGCATTCCAGTCCACCATCTTCCAGGCCGAGACGATGAGGATGCCGGCCATCGCCGAGCGGGGGATGAAGCGCGCATAGGGCGCGAACGCCAGCATGATCGCGGCCACCGCCGCCGCCGAGATCACACCGGACCATTGCGTGACGCCGCCGGCCTGCTGGTTGATCGCCGAGCGCGTCAACGAGCCGGAGCCGGGAAAGCATTGGAAGAACGAGCCGACGGCGTTGGCAACGCCTTCCGACAGGCACTGCTGGTTCATGTCCAGCTTTTGCCGCGTCTGCGCCGCGATCGCCTTGGCCATCGACACGGCCTCGAGAAGGCCCAGCGTCGCGATCGCCAGCGCGCTCGTGGTCAGCGATTGCAGATGCGGGCTGTCCAGGGAGGGCATGGCGAAGTGCGGCAGATCGCGCGGGATCTCGCCGACCAACGCAACGCCCTGCTGGTCGAGCTTCATCCACGCCGCGGCCGCCGCCGTCAGCACGACGGTGGCCAGCAGGTCGGGAAACAGCCGCAGGCCCAGGCGCGCCTTCAGCGAGCGCAGCGTCAGCACCGAGGCGATGGCCGCCACTCCGATCGCCAGCGTCGGCACGTGCACCGGCCCGCCGTGCGCCAGCGTCTCCCACAGCCGCACCAGGAACGCGGAGTGCACCTCGCCGGCGGCCTGCAGCCCGAGCAGGTTCTTGAGCTGGTCGAGCACCAGCAGCGTGCCGGCGCCGAGCGTGAAGCCGACGATGACGGAGTGGGAGATGTAGCGCGTCAGGTCGCCCAGCTGCAGGAGCGTGATGCCGATCTGAATCGTCCCCACCAGCAGCGACATCAGGATCGCGGCCGCCAGCCGCTCCTGCGGCGGCACCAGCGCCAGCGCGCTCAGCAGCGCGATCGAAATGGCATTCGTCGGCCCGTTGATCAGCTGGCGGGAAGAGTCCAGCACCGCGCCGACCGCCGTCATCACGATGGCGGTGTAGAGCCCGTACTGCGGCGGCAGCCCGGCGACGATCGCGTACGCCATCGCCTGCGGCACGGCCACGGTGGCCACGGTGATGCCCGCGATGACGTCGGCGCGCAGCTCGGCAAGGCCGTAACTGCGCAGGGAGTCCAGGGCAGGGATCCGCCGCAGGAGCAGACTGGTCGAAGGACTGGCCATGGCCACACGGATGGGTGAGCATGCTGCCTACCATAGCGCCGGCGTGCGGCGAAGCGGCGGTCGCAGAGCTGACACGCCAACGTGCACTTCCTCGGATACCTCGACAGGTCATCGGCGTGAGCTTCGCCTTCCCGCATCCGACATGGCCGCTGGCGTCCATTCCTGCCGTGCTCGTGCAGTTCTGGGAGGACGTCAGCGAGATCGAGGACCGCGCCTGGACGTGCGCGAGGGGAAACGCACGCGCGAAAATGATAGCTAGTACGGGATCATCCCACGCCGGCCCGGCCGCGGGAACCAAGGGAGCGGATGGCGACCAGACGTAGCAGACAGCAACTGCAGTTCAGCGGCTTCGAGATGACGATGCTGGCGGTGAGCTTCGTCGTCACGGCGGTTTGTGTCTTTTTCCTCGGCTTCTACGTGGGCAAGAAGAACGCCGCGCTGCATGCCCCGCAGGAGGATCGAGTCGCCCGCATCCCGGTGGACGACTTCTCCAAGTATGCACGTCCGGCCGTGCCCGCCGGGGCGTCGGTGGAGGCCGCCGGCGCGGACAAGACCTCGCAGGCCAAGGCGGATGACGAGGCCGATGCCAAGGCAGTCGCCGTCGCCAAGGCCGAGGTCGCCGCACCTGACGATGCGAAGGCCGAGCGCAAGGTGCGCAAGGGCCAGGAGGCGGAGACGCCGATGGCCGATGATGCCGCCGACGACCAGGAGCCGGCGGTGCCAGCCAAGGCACGCAAGAAGGCCGATGCGGCCGTCGAGGAGCCCGCCGAAGAGGCGCGCGACGACGCCGAAGAGGATGCCGAGGACGGTCAGGCGCGCGCGCCGGGCTACACGGTGCAGGTGCTGGCGACCCGCAAGGAGGCGGACGCCGAAGCGCTCATCAAGAAGCTCAAGGCTCGCGGGTATGAAGCCTACGTCAAGCGCGTCAGCGACGGCCAGACCTCCTGGTATCGGGTGCGCGTCGGGCGCTACGGCGGCTTCGGCGACGCGCGCGCCATGGCCGATCGCTGCCGGCGCGAGCTCGGCCTGGAGCAGGCCTTCGTCAGCACCGAATGAAGCAGGCCGAGCTCTTTTCGGTCCCGCCCGCGCTTCCGTCCGGCTTCCACTACCAGGCCGACTTCCTCAGCCACGCCGAGGAGGAACGGCTGCTGGCGACGCTGGCCACGCTCCCGTTTCGCGAGGCGCAGTACAAGCAGTTCACGGCCAGGCGCCGCATCGTCAGCTTCGGCGGCAGCTACGACTTCAGCAGCAACGAGCTGATCCCGGCCGGGCCGGTACCGGAGTTCCTGCACCCGCTGCGCGAACGCATCGCCGAGTGGAGCGGCATTCCGGCGCAGGAGCTGACGCACGCGCTCATCGCCGAGTATCAGCCAGGCACGCAGCTCGGATGGCACCGCGACGTGCCCGACTTCGAGAAGATCACCGGAGTCTCCCTGGCCGGCGCGTGCCGCATGCGCCTTCGTCCGTATCCACCGGAGAAGGGGAGGCGGGACCTGACGATTCCGCTCGACCTGCCGCCGCGCTCCGCCTACGCGATGCGCGGCGTGGCGCGCTGGGGGTGGCAGCACGCGATCTCGCCGACCAAGGAGCTTCGCTACTCGATCACGTTCCGGACGCTGGCGGGCGAGAGGCAGCGCGTCGCTTGAGAGATCTGCTGCGCCGCGCCCACGCGCTGTCCCCGGCGGTCACGCGCTCGGCGTGCTGCGGCCACAGCAGGCGCGAGGCGCTGGAAGTGGATCGGCTCCTGGGCGAAAACCTCCCATGCCTGTGGTTCCCGACCTCGAGGGCTTCCGCCGCCTGGCCGCGCAGTCCAACACCATTCCGGTCTATCGCGAGGTAGCGGCCGACCTGGACACGCCGGTGTCGGCGTTCCTCAAGCTGCACCGCAGCGGGCAGGGCTTCCTGCTCGAGAGCGTCGAGGGCGGCGACCGCTGGGGACGCTACAGCGTCCTCGGCACCGATCCGCTCATGACGCTACGGGCGCGTGGCGGCGTCACGGTGGTGCACCGGCGCGGCGGCGGTCGGATGGAGATCGAGGCCGATCCGATCGAAGCGCTGCGCCGCGTGCTCGCGCCGTTCCACCAGGCGAAGGTCGAAGGGCTTTCGCGTTTTGCCGGCGGCTTCGTCGGCTACCTCAGCTACGACCTCGTGCGCACCATCGAGAAGCTGCCGGTTGCGACCGAGGACGATCTCGGCGCGGCCGACGTGGCGGGGCTGATCGCCGACAACTTCGTCCTGTTCGACAACGTCACGCATACCATGAAGGTGGTCAGCCTGGCCGTGGTTGGCACCGGCGACGACGTGACGCAGGCGTACGAGCGCGCGGTCGCCAGCGTCGAAGCCACGGTTCGGCGGCTGCGCACGGGCGAGATCCCGCTGCCGGCGCCGCACCAGGGCGAGGTCGTGCGCCCCGCTTCCAATCACACGCCGCAGGAGTACTGCGCCGCGGTCGAGAAGTGCCTGGAGTACATTCGCGCGGGCGACATCTTCCAGGTCGTCATCTCGCAGCGGTTCCGCGCGCCGCTGAGCGTGCATCCGTTCTCGATCTATCGCGCGCTTCGCACCATCAATCCGTCGCCTTACATGTTCTATCTGGACCTGGAGGACGAGGTCGTCGTCGGGGCTTCTCCCGAAGTCATGGTCAAGGTCGAGGGCAACCAGGTGGCGGTGCGGCCCATTGCCGGTACGATCCGGCGCGGGGCGACGCCCGAAGAGGACGAGGCGCTCGTGGCCCAGATGCTGTCCGACCCCAAGGAGCAGGCCGAGCACATCATGCTGGTCGACCTCGGACGCAACGACATCGGGCGCGTGGCCGAAACCGGCACCGTCAAGGTGAGCGAGCGCTTCACCGTGGAGCGCTACAGCCACGTCAACCACATCGTCAGCCACGTCTCGGGGACGCTGGCGCCGGGCAGGGACTGCTTCGATGCGTTCCGCGCGACCTTCCCGGCTGGGACGCTCAGCGGGGCGCCCAAGGTCCGCGCCATGGAGATCATCGAGGAGGTGGAGAAGTCTCGCCGCGGCGTCTACGGCGGAGCTGTGGGGTACGTCGACTTCCTCGGGAATCTCGATACTTGCATTGCGATCCGCACGTTGTTCGTCAAGAACGGGACGGTTTACGTCCAGGCCGGCGCCGGCGTCGTTGCCGACTCGGTCCCCATGAACGAGCAGGCCGAGTGCGAAGCCAAGGCGCGCGCGATGATGCTGGCCCTGGACCGCGCGGTCGAAATCGAGCAGTCCGCATGATGGCCACCCGCAGCGGTCATTCGCGGAATTGCGCCCGGGGCGCGGTGTCGAAGAAATGAAGGAATACCTCAGCAAGCTCGTGGAAGGCCGCAGCCTGACGGCAGCCGAGGCCGAAGAAGCCATGGGCATCCTGATGGACGGCAAGGCCACCTCCGCCCAGGTCGGAGCCTTCCTGGCCGCGCTCCAGACCAAGGGAGAGACCGCTGAGGAGCTCACCGGCCTCGTGCGGGCGATGCGCGCGCGCTGCACGACCTTCGAGTACGACGGGACGCTGGTGGATACCTGCGGCACCGGCGGCGACGGCCTCGGCACCTACAACGTCTCGACGGCTGCCGCCTTCATCGCGGCCGCCGCCGGCGCCAAGGTCGCCAAGCACGGCAACCGCGCGATGTCGGGCAAGGTCGGCACCGCCGACGTGCTCGAGGCCGCCGGCGCCAACGTCGAGCTGGCGCCCGAGCATGCCCGCCGCTGCCTGGACCGCTGCGGCGTCACGTTCCTGCTGGCGCCGCTCTACCATCCCTCCGGCCGCAACGTCGCTCCGGCGCGCAAGGAGATCGGCATCCGCACGGCCTTCAACCTGGCGGGCCCTCTGTGCAACCCGGCCGGCGCCAAACGGCAGGTGCTCGGGGTGTTCTCCGATACGTGCATGCACAACGTCGCCGAGGTCCTGCGCGAGCTCGGCACCGAGCACGCCCTGGTCGTTCACGGCTGCGACGGCAGCGACGAGATCACCGCCGCCGGACAGACCAAGGCCGTGGAGCTGCGCCGCGGCAAGATCACTCCCTGCGAGATCACGCCCGAGAGCTTCGGCATCGCCCGCTGCAGGCCCGACGACCTCATCGGCGGCGACGCCGCGCACAACGCGCAGATGCTGCGCGAGGTCCTTGCCGGCAAGCCGAGCGCCTACGCCGATGCGGCGCTGCTCAACGGCGCCGCCGCGATCTACGTCGGCGGCCTGGCCGATTCGCTCTATGCGGCGGTGACGCACGCGCGCCGCGTGCTGCAGACCGGAAAGCCGCTGCAGGTGCTGGAGAGCTTCGTGCGCGAGAGCAGGGCCGAACAGTGAAGCCGCATGTTTCTTTCGACAGGCGGACGTTGCGTGCCGCGGATGATGCGGCGCTGCGGCAGGGTGCGCCGCAGGCGCGTCCATGCTGAGGTGCCGCGGCCGGCGCGGAACGAAGCGATGATTCTCGACGAGATCCTGGAGGCCAAACGCGACGAGGTCGCCGCAGCACGCCGGCGCAGGCCGATCGAGGAGCTGCGCGCGCGACCGCTCTACGAGGAGCCGCGCCGCGGCTTCGCTGCCGCGCTCGCCCGCGAAGGCGCGGGACGCGCAATCATCGCCGAGATCAAGAAGGCCTCGCCGTCCAGGGGCGTCATTCGCGCCGACTTCGATCCAGTGACGCACGCGCGCCAGTACGAAGACGCTGGCGCCCGCTGCATCTCGGTCCTCACCGACACGCCGTACTTCCAGGGCAGCCTCTCCGATCTCGAAGCCGTGCGAGCAGTGACGACTATTCCGCTGCTGCGCAAGGATTTCACCATCGACGAGTATCAAGTCGTCGAGGCGCGCGCGCACGGCGCCGACTGCATTCTGCTGATCGTGGCGGCGCTCGAACAGGATGTGCTGGTATCGCTGCTGCACAGCGCCGGCCGTGAAGGCCTCGACGTCCTGGTGGAGGTGCACGACGAAACCGAAATGCGCCGCGCCGTCGATGCGGGAGCGATGCTCCTCGGCATCAACAACCGCAACCTGCGCACGTTCGATACGTCGCTCAATGTCACGCGGCAGCTCATTCCGGTGGCGCCCGAGGAGGTGACGCTGGTCTCGGAAAGCGGCTTTCGTCATCCGCACGAGCTCGGGCAGATGGAGCAGCTCGGCGTCAATGCGTTCCTGATCGGTGAGAATCTCATCAAGGAGCCCGAGCCGGGCCGGGCCCTGCGCTGGTTCCTGACGGGCAAGGATGCTGCGGAGCCCTGAGATCGCCGCGGCGGTTTCGTGCACTGGCAGCGGCATCATCGAGCGCAGGTGAGAGCATGCTGGTGATCGACGGCTCTCACGGCGAAGGCGGCGGCCAGATTCTTCGCTCCTCTCTTGCGCTGTCGCTGATGCTGGGCGTGCCGTTTCGCATCGAGCGGATCCGTGCGCGCCGCAGCAAGCCCGGGCTGTTGCGGCAGCATCTGACGGCAGTCCGCGCGGCGGCGGCCGTGGGAAGCGCCGACGTCGAAGGAGCCGTCCTCGGATCGCAGACTCTTGCCTTCCATCCGCGCGCCGTGGCTGGCGGCAGCTACCGCTTCGACATCGGCTCGGCCGGCAGCACCACGCTGGTGCTGCAGACGGTGCTCGTGCCGCTGCTGCTTGCTTCGGCTCCCTCGGACGTCGAGTTCATCGGTGGAACGCACAATCCGCACGCGCCGCCGTTCCGCTTCCTCGAGCGGACGTTTCTGCCGCTTCTGTCCGCGATGGGCGCACGCGTGCATGTCGAGCTGGTGCGGCCGGGTTTCTATCCTGCCGGTGGCGGCGTTCTACGGATGCGCATCGAGCCGGTCGCGCGCCTCACTCCAATCGACGCGCTCGAACGCGGCCGACAGCGGACTGCGTGCGCATTTGCCGAAGTCGCCAAGCTTCCGCTGCTGATCGCCGAGCGCGAGCTTGCGACGATCGAAGGACGAACCGGCTGGCCGACGGAGCATCTCGTCGCGGCCGAGCTTACGAATTCGATCAGTGCGGGCAACGTGATTTCGATCGAGCTCGCATACGAGCACGTCACGGAGGTGTTCACGGCATTCGGTGAGCGAGGGGTGCGTGCCGAGGACGTTGCCGCCGACGCCGTCGAGCAGATGCAGCGATACGTCGCCAGCGACGCCGTCGCGTGCGAGTTTCTCACCGATCAGCTTCTTCTGCCGATGGCGATCGCCGGCGGAGGCGGCTTCACGGCCCAGTGCGCGTCGCTTCACGCCACGACGAATGCCGATGTCATCGAGCAATTTCTGGAGCGACGCGTGCGGTTCGAGCAGGAGGACAAGCGGGTTCGGGTGACGGTGTGAGGGGAGGGGCTGCGGCGGCGTTCCGCGCCGCCACGTCGGCTCATTTCGGCGCTGCGGTAGGCGAGGGGTCGGGCGCGCCGCGACGGTGGACCTGGCGTCCGTCAAAAATAACGGAAACAGCATAAAAAAAGCCTTCCGCTCACTTGCCAGGCGCAGTGTTTTCGTACTATGTTCGCCTCGATGATCGAGGTCTCCGCTGCCATTCGTGACGACGTCTCCAGCCGCTTCGTGCGCCTGCCGCTGGCCGGCACCCGCATCACGGCCG